>JAFMHF010000091.1 GCA_017854655.1 Puniceicoccaceae bacterium
AGCCTTGGTCGGGCACGGCACTTTCCACGTAGGTGTAGCCAGCGCTGACGTTCCAGCCATTGTCGAAGTAGCGGGTGACACCGAGCTCCCAAATGAAGGCGGACTCCCAGTTGAGTTCATAAGATGATATACCTGCGAGCGGAGCTGGGAGTCCTTCAATGGTAAGATCATCGACGCGATCCCAGTTGGTCCAATCAACATTGAATTCGATATTCCATTTTTCATTCGGACGGTAAGAGTAGCCGAATACAATAGACTCTGGATAGACGAGATCTGCCTCGCTGTCGACTCGGGTGGTCGCGCCGGCTGTGCCTAGTGCAATCGCGGTGCCAGATGCGGTGCCGTCATAAGTGACTTCGGTTTTAGCTTGGTAGTTGAGGCCAAATGAGTGCTTCATAGAGGGTTGCCAGAGTGCCGATAGGGAATAGCCGACGGTGTTGTCGTCGCCGTCAAATTCAAGCGCGTTGGTTTTAATCTCGATGTCGGTGTCGTCGTAACTGACGCCAGCCGAGAGTGACAATGTCTCAGTGACTTGCCAGGCGACGACGGCATGGTATTTTGTGTAGACCAAGTCTGCTTCGTAGGGCACACGGAGTGCCGGATCGAGTGGAGACAAGGTCGTGGGTGTTGCAAATGCAGCATCGTTACCCCAATCCGCGCCGAGTGCGAAGGGCGAGTACACGCCGAAGCCGAAGGCGAGCGGGCTATCTTTCAGATTGTGACTAATGAAGGCGCTAGGGACGGCTTGAAAGTCGTCATCCATCTTGTCTTTGCCGTTTGCGGTGTCTGCGCTGTAGTCGAGCGAAACCGCAAAGACATTGCCTTGGATCTGCGTGCCTTCGAGCTGAGTGAGTCCTGCGCCATTATAAAAAACAGCTGAGGCGTTGTCGGCGGTGGCGGTAAATGCGTTGCCACGGGCGGTGGCGAAGGCATCGACGAAAGCCACGCGTGTCGCGGCAGCATAAGTAGTGAGGGCGCTGGCAAGGCTAAGGCCGACCAGAATAGTAGTTTTTATAGTTCGATTCATTTATGTATGATTAGGGTGTGTTAAAGTGGCGGGGAGTTCGATTTTGATATCCCAGTCAGCCTGTGCGGTACGGGTATTGAGTTGCATGAAGCCGTGGTGCTCTTCAATGATTTTTTTCGCAACGGAGAGTCCGAGGCCAACGCCAGTCGTCCGTGTGCTGTAAAATGGTTCCGTCGCATTCTGGATGGTGTCGGAGGCGAAGCCTGGACCGTCGTCGCGGATGCATAGCGTCAGGATGTCTTCGTCATTGCGGCGTAGGCTAATCCCGACCGCGCCTGCGCCACTTTGATTCGATTGGATCGAGTTAAGGAACAGCTCTTCAAAAACGTAGGCAATCCCTTCAGGGTTACCATGAATCGTGGCGGCTTTGAGTGTGTTATCCAGATTCAGTTGAATCTCGCTTGCGCCGCTTTGCTCTTTGGCCCTGCCGAAGCCATCAAGGATGGCGGTTTCCAGATCGACCTCATCGTGGTTGGAAGGCTTCGAATGTTCGGCGAGGTAGAGCATTTGCTCGCTGAGGCGTTTAATCCGACCAGTCTCGCGCGTGAGGGCCGATTTGAGTGAGGCCTGAAATTTTGGCTGAGCGATTTTTTTGTCGATCAGTTGCATGTGGGTCGTCAACGGCACCAGCGAGTTGCGAATTTCGTGAGCAAATCGTTTGGCGATCAGGGTAATCAGTTTCGACTTCGAGTCATCCAGTGCGGTTTGCTTACTGGCCTCAATATGGGTGTAATCTTCGATCACCACCATCACTGGACGAGGCAGCAGTGGCAGCTTGTCATTCGAGGCAAAAGGGATGAGCGAGATCTTGTGCTGCCCAATATTGTTGGAGCCGAGAATCGAGAACGGCTCTGGGAGTTCGCCGAGTTCGACGGCGCGGTGTATGGGGCCAGCCAATTCGTTCGGCAAGTCGCCCCATTCGACGGATTCGGCATCTTCGCTGCCCATGCCGAGGAAGCGTTTGGCGGAATTGTTGGCATACAGCACTTCTAAGTGCTCGCTCAACACCAGTGCGCCGCTGGAGATCGAGCCGAGCACATTCTCAGTCAATTGGCCATGTGCGGCGAGTTCGGTGTGAAGGCGGCTGTTGCGGATGGAGAGCCCGAGCTCTTCCATCAGTAAATAAAGCAACTGCAGCTCATCTTCGCTGTAATTGCGCCCAGTGACAGGGCCATTGAGTACGGCGACGCCAATCAGGCGTTCGCGGTCGCTGATCGGGATGGCGAGGTGACAGCCTAAAATTTCGAATTCTTTACGAGTAGCCGAATCGATTTCACCAAATGGCGAGCGGGACTGGCCGCTGTGCTGCTGAAGTATGCTAGGCTGTGCCGTGAGTGCCCGGCCGATGCCGGTGTCGCGGCTGAGTTGGTAGCAATCGACTAAATCTGCGGGCAGGCCAAGTGATGCAATGCAGGCAAGTGTGGTCGGACGGCTCTTACTGGGGAAGGATTTTTGGACGTCGTGCTCCAAGAAGATACCGATCCGGCTGAAGCTGATGTGGTCGCGTAGTTTTAAAATGAAGTGATGCGTAAATGCTTTGTAGTCTAAGCTAAAACTCAGAATCTGGGAGAAGTCGCGCAACACGTGCAGCGCGGAGGCTTGCGAGGGCGTTTCGGCCAGGTCTTCTACGTGTCGAGGCGCTTGGAGCGGCGGCGCTGTCGGCTCGATTGGCCCTACGTATTGTTGGATCAACCGCTCAAGTGTCTGTTTTGGTACAGGTTCAGCGAAATAGAGGTCAGCCCCTTCATCGAAGGCAAGTTGTTCGGTCGCGAGGTTGTATTCCGGGGCGATGACGATCGTCGGTAGTGTTTGATTCAGCGATCGTAGTGAGCGAAGGTGCTTTGCCAGAGTGGAGTCGCCACTATCGGCATAAATAATAGCCAGGTTGAAGACCCCTCTTTCTAGGGACGAGGCGGCCTCGGTGGGCGCGCGCCTATCGACGTTTCGTATATGCGGCGCTGTGATAACCCCTCGTAAATTTTCCGAGATAGATTCACTATTCTTGATGAATAAAATGTGGGTCACTGGTCCGTGAATATGGGTGCGTTACGGGATAATAGCTATTTGTGTTGGATGGATCGCTGAGCTGCAACAGCAAAGCAACTAAATTTAGCGATGTGTTTGCATCGTTTACACTTGCTGTTGCACTGCGGTGATGGAATTTTGCACAAGCAACGGCATTCTTATTATTAACATGATCTGCTTCATACTAATTCATGATTGAAGGACAAGCACCCGCAGGAGTGTCCGAAATAACCAGTCGTCTCGTCTCTTTTTCTGGGCCGAACGGCATGCAGGTCGTTGGCTATATAGACGAGGGCGTTGAAGCTACATGGAATGAACGCGTGGCTATTCTTGCGCCTCGCTATGGGGAGACAAAAAAGAATAACCTACAGTTGGCATATACCTTAGTCGCCAACGGGTTCAAGGTGCTCCGTATCGATCAGACGAATCATTTTGGTGAAAGCGACGGGACGATGGATCAGTTCACTCTGCCTGGTGCGACGGATGATTTACTTGCTGCGGTGGATTATATTGACCGCTATTTTGAGCCAGATGCATTGATCTTGGTGACTTCGAGTATTTCCGCGCGCTGTGGTATACGTGCGAGTGCATTGGATTGTCGCATCACTGGTTTAGTTAATCTGGTTGGTGTCGTGGATTTAGACCGTACTCTGCAGGCGATTTATCAGCGGGATATTTTTGGCGAGCATGTGGCTGGTGCGAGTGAGGGATCAATTGACATCTTGGGTTTTGAAATTGATGCGGCCAATTTCCATAAAAGTCTGGTTGATGCGCAGATGCAGGACTTGAGGGGGACGATTGAAGATGCTAAAAAGATAAAAGTGCCAGTGCTGTATTTGTATGCGGAGCGAGACTTATGGGTTAATATCGAGTCCGCGAAAAAAGTAATTTCTCAATGTCAGAAAGGTAGTTTTCGAGTAGTGCCGAATGTGGGACACGAAGTACATGAGCAGCCCGAAGCGGTGCGATTTACATTTGATGAAATCATAAGTTTTTGCCGACAGGGTCTGCCGTCGGATCGTCTCGAAATCGCTAAAGCGTGTAAGACAATTCTCATCCAGCAAAATAAGATCGAGCGTGCGCGTCTGCAGAAGATTTTATCTTTTTCGAATTCAGAAGCTGATTTCTGGGGAGATTACCTAGGCAAGTTTGGAATAATGGAACAGGCAAAATATTATATAGAATATTTTTCAAAAATGGGAACTCTGATCGGAGCGTTTCGACCTGCAGATGTTATTCTAGATGCTGGTTGTGGCAATGGATTCTATGGTGTCGGAGTACTGCGATCTTTGTCGCAGCATTTGCCATTGATGGACTCGTCTGCCTGTCCCTTTCATTACTGCGGTATCGACCTCACCGATACGGGTTTGTTGCGCTCTTACTCTCGGCACGTTGATGAAATAGTGGAGTTGCAGAGAGAGTCCTTGGTTCAGTTGAAAGGGGTCAGTTTTTCTTACCGCAAGTTGAACTTCGATCTCGTTGGAGGCGCCGAAGGGAGACCGCTGCCCTTTTCGAATGGTAGCATAAATAAAGTATGTAGTAGCTTGTTGATCTCGTATTTAAAAGAGCCAGTGGACTTGCTGCGGGAGTTTTACCGAGTTTTAAAGCCTGGGGGCGTTGCAGTTGTCTCGAGCATGAAGCCAGGCTGCGACATGACAGTTGTTTATCATGATTCTGTCGCCGCAGCATACACGGAGGGGAATGATCGAGATGCTAAAGTTTTATTGAGTGCAGCTGGAAAAATTAAAGTAAAAAAGGATGTGGAGCTATATCATTTCTTCACTCGGCAGGAGTTGTCCGATCTGGCTCGTGACGCTGGCTTCACTGACATCGAGGTCTATCGGTCCTTTGGTGATCAGGCGAATTTAATGCGTATTGTAAAATGAATACTTACCTTGCCGTATCCTCGTTGATCAATCTGCTGGCGGCTTTGCTGTTGATTACATTTTTGCTTTCATCAGGGAAACAGAGCCCTGTCCGTCGCCAATACGTTAATTTTTTGTATGCAGTCTTAGGCTGGGCGGCAGCGTACTTTTTGTGGCGAATTTCCGAATCGGAAGTGTATGCCGAAATGTATTGTAAAATGCTGACAAGCTCGGCCGGGTTTTTATCGATTACGTTTTATCATTTTTGTTTGATATTGGCGGGAGCGAAGACACCACGCACACTTGCTGTGGGATATGTGATAGCGGTGCTGCTGGTTGTGTTTACTTGTTTCGGGTGGATCGTAGCAGGTGTGTCTCCTAGGGCCGGGCATTTATTCTGGCCAGATGCGGGTATCTTAATGCCGCTGTATTTGGCTTATTTTACATTCTACTTCATTGCCAGTGGTTGGGTGTTAATTCGAGCGGGGCGGCAGCATCTAGGTCGGAGAGCGTCTGATCATCTATACGTTTTATGTAGCACTGTTGTTGGTTTTATTGGCGGCAGCACGAACTTTCCTTTGTGGTATGATATTCCAATTCAGCCTTATGGGAACGTGCTAGTGGCAATCTATAGCTTCACGGTTGCATATGGCTTATATAGTAATCGTATTTCGGGAATTCGTATGGATGTGTCGAAGGCTGCTTTCGGGTTGTTTTTGAATTTGTCGGTGGCTTTATTTTACCTGTTATTTGCTGGGTTGTATCGAACTATCTTTTCTCATCCCTATGGGCCTTATGAGTTGTGGATGCATGGTGTTGCGGCATTTTGTGTTAGCTCTGTGGTTTTTTGGGGTGTTCCGCGATTGAAGTTTAAAATGGAGAAAGTGCTCGAAGGCGTCTTTCGCAGTGAGCGGGCGAGTGCGCTGTCGAGGCTGAAAGACTTACCGACGAAACTTACTGATCTAACCGAGGATGAGGCGATTTTTGAAATGACGGCGGAGACTGTCATGCAGTCGCTGGATGTAACGGGCGTTGCCGTGTATGCGTTAGAGCCCTTTGATAGTGCGTATCGTTGTGCCGTTTCTGCCGGAATATTTAGCCGGATGTCGCAACCGCCGGCGATAGATGTCGATAATCCGATTGTTGAGGTGCTGAATCGGCAGGCTGTTTGCGTCGTTTTGGATCAGATTTACGAGGAAATGAACCAGTATTATTATCAGGCTTTAGTCGATCTTAGGAATGACCTCAAAGTTTCAGTAATTGTGCCGATTTTTGCGAACCATGAGGTATATGGACTGATATTGTTGGGGCCGCCGAAGCAAACACGTGTATGGAGCGAAGAAGAGATTTCTATTTTGTTTAGTGTGGGGGCTCAGATTGGGATTAATTTCCGAACACGCGATTTTGAGCGCCGTGCCAGTGAAGTCGATAAGCTTGTGGCATTGGGCACGATGGCTGCAGGCTTGGCGCATGAGATTCGCAATCCTTTGGTCTCGGTGCAGACTTTGGCATCGATGATTCAAACTGGGAAGTCGCTGACCCGTGTTTCAGAGCAATTCAAAGACGTGCTTTTGCGCGACGTGAAACGTATTGCCAGTATCGTCGAAGGGGTGGCGCTTTACTCACAGAATCAGAAGGGTAAGATGGCTCCAGTATCCATCAATGCTGTGCTGTCAGATAGTATTGATATCAGTTCCAAAATGGCGAAAGAGCAAGGCGTCGCGTTGCGTTATAAGCCTATTGACGACGTAGATATGCTGGTTTCTGCAAATCTGGGGCAACTCGTCCAAGTGTTTGGTAATTTAATTGAAAATGCGATTCAGGCCTTGTCTGCAAGTGATAATTCCGAGGTGAAAATCTCGGTAACAAAACGCAAGGCGTATCGCAGGGATGGACAATCTTGGTTAGAAGTGGTGGTCGCTGATAATGGCCCTGGTATTCCAAAAGCGATATTAGATCGAGTGTTTGACCCGTTTATTACCTCGAAAGACACGGGCGCTCGTGACAAGCAAATGGGGATGGGCTTGGGGCTCGCAATTTCGAAACGAATTATCGAGAATCATAATGGTGCAATCACTGTGAGCAATGATCCCAAAGGCGGCGCGAAGTTCATGGTATCACTTAAATGGATTACTCCCCAAAGATGAAAAAACAACAAGCTGAGCCGTTGAATTCGGTAGATCTTCCTCTCGGCTTTGCTGCACCCGCTGGTTTGGCCGCGGCCTATCTTCGTTCTTTCGCGATGAGCTTAGATTCGTTTGGTGAGTTTGATAGATTTCTTGAAGAGTTGAGGCGCTTAGTCGGCAAGGACCAGTATTTGAATGGATCGGCACAGTTGTGTGATTTGCTTTCGGCGGCCTGTGAGCAGCCTGATTTTGAAACTTTACGGGAGGATGAGACAGTCATTGCGGTTTCTGGTGTGGAAGGGAATAGTGGCTATTTGAAGTATGCGGGTCGTGCGGATGGTCACCCATTTGGTGCCGAAGACCTCCATTTAATGGGCGCAATCTCCAGTGTGGTCTCGGCTCTGGTCTCGCAGGCACAAAACTTCCGGAAGAAGGAACAAGCATCTTCGATTTTACAGTATTTAATCAATCAACTGCCGCTTGGCGTGGTCTGCTTTGATGGTGGCGGCAATTTGCTAAACG
>JAFMHF010000092.1 GCA_017854655.1 Puniceicoccaceae bacterium
CGACAACGCCGCAGTCACCGCGACCAAGGTCGCGGTATCAGCTCAAGCATTGTAGAAAGTTCAAGTAATTCTCAGCTAGCTAACGCGTTCTCCAACCGGCTAACGTGTGATAATTGTAGTATAATCGCGACTCCTACAAAGACTCCGCTGCGCGGGTTTCCTGCACGCGAGTTATACTACCTGCCCGCGGTAAGACGACAGTCAAGCGGAGGGTCTGCCGAAGATGGCTAAACCTTATTTGTGTCGCGGCCACAAAAAACGCGCTTCCTGGCGAAAACGCGTTTTTGAAAATGACTTGGATTTAATACTTAGCGGCGACGGCCCTTGGCGAGCTTCTGCGTAATTAAGAACTGAATACTAGACTCCAGGCGATCCACTTCACTCGGATCGTGACCCTCGGCTGCTGCGATAGTAAGCGCTTCTTCGGCACGTGCTTGGGCTGATTCGACCGCGGAAAGATCGATATCTTTGACGTCAACGGCCGCCTCAGTGAGCACCGATACGGTATTACCCAGCACCTTGGCGAAGCCACAGTCAACTGCGATGAACTCGGTCTTGCCGTCCTTGATCACCTTTAACTCGCCAGCGACGACTTTGGTGACCATCGGGATGTGACCAGTCAGAATACCCGCCTCTCCCGAGTCAGTCGGTAATACGACCTGATCGGCCTCGGTACTGAGGACCTTTTCGTCAGGTGTAATAATTTCTAGAGTAATCATTCTGATTTGAATTCTTTATTAGGCAGCGTCGCTGCTTAGCTCTTTTTATTAGCTTCGATCGCCATGTTGATTCCGCCCTTCATATAGAGGTCGTTCTCGGCTAGGTCATCGCACTCACCATTCAGGATCATTTGGAAACCCTTAATGGTGTCTGCAGTCGAAACGTATTCACCTGGTGTGCCGGTGAAGATTTCCGCAACGTGGAATGGCTGTGAAAGGAACTTTTGAACCTTACGTGCGCGGTAAACAGTTTGCTTATCTTCAGGAGACAACTCATCCAGACCAAGAATCGCGATGATGTCTTGGAGGTCTTTGTAACGCTGAAGTACGTTCTGCACACCGCGAGCACATTGGTAGTGCTCTTCGCCAACGATTGCTGGGTCAAGTGCGTTGGAGATCGACGCGAGCGGATCCACCGCAGGGTAAATACCAAGCTCAGCGATCGAACGCTCGAGAACGATGGTGGAGTCCAAGTGGGCGAAGGTGTTGGCTGGCGCAGGGTCAGTCAAATCATCCGCAGGAACATAAACAGCTTGGAACGAAGTAATCGAACCCTTCTTAGTGGAGGTAATACGCTCCTGAAGGTTACCCATTTCCTGAGAAAGTGTTGGCTGGTAACCCACCGCAGAAGGTGAACGACCTAAGAGTGCGGACACCTCGGCTCCAGCTTGTGAGAAACGGAAGATGTTATCCACGAACAGCAGAACGTCTTGGTTCTTTTCGTCACGGAAGTATTCAGCCATGGTCAGACCGGAAAGCGCAACACGCATACGTGCACCAGGAGGCTCGTTCATTTGACCGTAGACCAGAGCCACTTTGGACTTACTGATATCTTTTTGATCGATCACGCCTGCATCCGACATTTCGTGGTAAAGGTCATTTCCCTCACGAGAACGCTCACCCACGCCGGCGAATACGGAGTAACCACCGTGCGCCTTAGCGATGTTGTTGATCAGCTCCATGATGACAACGGTCTTACCAACACCCGCACCACCGAAAGCACCAACTTTACCACCCTTAGTGAACGGGCAAATAAGGTCGATCACCTTAATGCCGGTCTCGAGAATCTCGGCATCGGTTGCTTGGTCGATCAGTTCTGGTGGTAGGCGGTGGATCGAGCGACGCTCGTCTGTTGCTACCGGGCCCTTTTCGTCCACTGTATCGCCAGTCACGTTAAAGATGCGGCCGAGAACGGCCGGTCCGACGGGGACAGAGATTGAAGAGCCTGTGCCGACGACTTCCATGCCGCGGACGAGACCGTCGGTGGAGGTCATCGCGACCGCACGGACAAGACCTTCGCCCAAGTGCTGTTGCACTTCGAGTGTGAGGCTCTTTTCAGTGCCGCCGATTGCGAAGGCGATGGTGATGGCGTCGTAAATTTCGGGGACGCTGTCTTGCGGGAAGGCTGCGTCGACGACGGCGCCGATGACTTGGACAATTTTACCGTTTTTGCTCATGATTAAAAAAGGAGTTAAAAGAAAGAAGGAAGAAGTTAGCTCTAGTGGGCAGATGCTGCGGCCGCAATTTCAAGAATTTCCTGAGTAATCGCAGCTTGGCGGGCTTTGTTATAGTCGAGAGTGAGATCGTCGACTAGAGTCGACGCGTTATCCGTAGCAGCCTTCATGGCGACCATGCGTGCACAATATTCGGCCGCACGGCTTTCAAGAAGGAGTTGGTGGATGATGACCTTCACATACAGGTCGGGGAGTGCATCGAGCACGGCTTCCGCCGATGGTTCGAAAATCATTTCACGGGTATCGCCACGTGCTTCCAGAGATGGTAGCTCGGCGACGCGTTTTTTAAGCTGATCCAAGACTTCACGCAGATCAACGATCGGCAAAAGAGACTGAAGTACAGGCTCTTGCACCAGGACGTTAACGAAGCTCGGGTAAGCGACTTCGATGGTGTCGACTTCGCCATTCTTGTACGAATCGATCAGCAGTTTCAGCATCGGGCGTAGTTCCGAGAACGTTGCTTTATCCGAAACAGTGAAGTCTGCCACGAGCTCGCGACCGGAACGCGAGATGAACTGAGTCGCCTTACGGCCGACCGTAATGAACTTCGCGTCGCCCTTAACCTCCTCAACAATCTTACGAAACAGATTGGTGTTGAGTGCGCCGCAGAGGCCCTTGTCCGTTGAGAGGATCAGAATGCCGCGCGTCTTGACTTCGCGCTTCTCGAAGAAGGGATGCGGAATCGTCGCACCAGTCAAATCGAGCTTTTCACCGACGGTATCGAGCAAGTCGGCAAGGAGCAGCGCATATGGACGCCCCGCTACCGCGGCGTCCTGAGCTCGTTTCATCTTGGAAGAAGAAACCAGCTGCATCGCACGCGTGATCTGCCGGGTGTTTTTAACCGACTTGATGCGGCGGCGAATGTCGCGTAGATTAGCCATTTATTTTAGAAGGTCGGAGTTCAGATAACAGAAGTCAGCGATTAAGCGGAGAACCCTGCCACCCACTCATCGAGGGATGTCTTAAGAGCCGCTTCGGTTGCGTCGCTAATTGCTTTTTCAGCACGGATGGTGTCCATCACCTTCGCACCACGAGTTTCGAGGAACTCACGAAGGCTTGAAGTGGCAGCAACGATTTTAGCGACGTCAATCGCATCGAAGAAACCATTTTGAACGGCATAGATTAGTGAGGACTGAACTTCGACAGGAATCGGGTTGAAAGCAGTTTGCTTAAACAGCTCAACCACACGTGCACCACGCTCAAGCTGAGCCTTGGTCTTCGAATCAAGGTCCGAACCGAACTGAGCAAATGCTGCAAGCTCGCGGAACTGCGCGAGCTGAAGTTTCACCTTACCAGCAACCTTCTTAATCGCCTTGATCTGCGCTGCAGAACCCACACGAGAAACGGACAGACCCACCGATACCGCTGGGCGGATACCTTGATTGAACAAATCTGTTTCGAGAAAGACCTGGCCGTCTGTGATCGAAATCACGTTGGTCGGAATATAAGCCGAAACATCGCCTGCTTGAGTTTCAATGATCGGCAGCGCTGTAAGCGAACCGTTGCCATTGTCCTCATTCACACGAGCGGAACGCTCGAGGAGGCGTGAGTGAAGATAGAAAACATCGCCAGGATACGCTTCACGGCCAGATGGGCGCTTCAGAATCAAGGAAATTTGACGATAGGCAACCGCTTGCTTGGAAAGGTCATCATAGACGATCAGCGCATCCATACCATTGTTCATGAAGAACTCACCCATCGATGCACCAGAGAAGGGCGCGATATATTGGTTGGCAGGATTATCGCCAGCAGACGCAGAAACGATAATAGTGTATTCCATCGCGCCAGCCTTCTCGAGGACAGCAATGGTGCGAGCGATGTTGGAATTTTTCTGCCCGACAGCAACGTAGATCGAGTAAACCGGACGGAAGTCTTCAGGGAAGGTGCCGTCCTCGTTGCGGTGCTGGTTGTTGATCTTCGCTTGATTGATGATGGTATCAATCGCGATGGTTGTTTTACCAGTTGAGCGATCACCAATAATGAGCTCACGTTGGCCACGACCGATGGGGATCATCGAGTCGATAGACATGATACCAGTTTGCATTGGCTGATCAACCGACTTGCGCGGGATGATGCCGGGAGCGACTTGGTCGACAGGATATGTCTCTGTGGAGTTGATTGGCCCTTTGCCATCGATTGGGTTACCAATCGCATCAACCACACGACCTAGTAGGCCCATGCCAACCGGGACGGAAAGTAGTTTACCCGTGGTGGAGGCTTCGTCGCCTTCCTTTAACTTCGAGTAATCGCCTAGGATAACGCAACCGACTTCATCTTCTTCAAGATTCAAGGCGATCCCGAAGACGCCCTGACCGAAATCGATCATTTCGTTATACATGGCACCGGATAAGCCTTCGAGCTTGGCGACGCCATCTGCGATGGCGACGATTCGACCGGTGTTAGATTTGACGGCGCTGGCTTGGAAGCTAGCGATCTCGTTTTCAATTTGTTCGACTATAGAGCTCATGAGAAACTAATGGAGAGAAAGTGTGTAAGGTTAGAGAGTGCGAATGTTGGTTATTTAACGTTCTCGGCAAGGCGCTGGAGGTGCCCGGCTACGGACGCATCGTACACATCGTCGCCGACGCGCACACGCACACCAGCAATTAGAGAAGTATCTTGTTGAGTGACCGCACTGACGGGGCGGCCATACATGTTGGAATAGGTCGTTTCAATCGCCTTTAACGCATCGTCACTCAATGCGCCTGGCGTCGACACGACGGCGGTCTGCAGCGCGATCTCGCGACGTAGATAGCCAAGGAAGGTCTTGAGAACTGTGAGGTGATGGCGGTGCTGCACCTGCTTGAGGCCAGCGAGGACTTCGCCAACTTTGGCTTCGGTCACGACGCCATTATCCTTAGACAGCTCTACGAGCTTCTTGGCTAAGCGGGTGATCTTTTGGTCGCGTTTCATCAGATGGAAAACTAAAGCTTAGTTACTGGCGCTGGCCAATTCCTTGGCAGCAGAATCGGAAAAGGTTTGTTTCTCAGCATCTGAAAGGTCACGAGAAAGCACCTTTGAGGACGTCGCCACAACCAGGCGGGCGACTTCTTGACGCACATCAGAAAGCATCTTCTGGCGTTCGAGTTCGGTTGCTTCACTTGCTTTGCGGATGATCGCTTCAGCCTGTGCGGCAGCTTCTTGTGTCTTCTGCTCAATCATTTCCTTCGACTGTTCGCGGGACTCAGTCAAAATCTTTTGAGCATCCACCGCAGCTTGCTTGATTTTCTCAGCGCGCTCACGCTCAGCAGCAGCAAGTTGCGCTTTCATTTCTTCAGCATACTGAAGACCGTCAGCAATTTTCTGTTGGCGCTCATCCAGCGTCGCAACGATTGGCTTAACGGCGAATTTGTAGAGGACTAGAGCGACTAGGCAGAAGTTAATCATCTGCGCGATCAAGGTCGGAAGTTTCACACCGAACTTATCGGTGATCATAGTCAGCTTGTCCACTTCGGCGGACGTTGCCGCTTCACCGTGGTCGGCCACACCGCTAATTGCATCGTGAGCGACTGCGTGCGCGTCTTCAGCGGCGATGAGACCGAACGGCACAGAAAGTGCGAATAGCAGAGTGATGAAAATGGCCTTCATTATGAGGAAAGTATATTAGGTAGAGTCGGAAAAAGCCGGCGATCCGGAGATCGCCGGCAAAGACTTATTTTGCCAGACTAGACAAGGAAGATTGCGAAGAAGACAATCGCTTCGGCGAAAGCCATGGCGATAATCGACTGAACCAACACTTTAGTGGCGGCTTCTGGATTACGGCCGACGCCCTCACAAGCTTTGAAACCAATAAGGCCAATGCCGAGAGGTACCCCAAGGGCTGCCGCTGCTACGTGAATTTTACCTTCAACTGCTGCTAGAATTAGATCGTACATATTATTTGTATTTAGGTTGTTTAGTTTGCTTCTGCGTCGTCCACGGTTTGCTACATGGTCCCGAACACGGAAAGGGTTGATTAGATTAGTGTGCTTCTTCGTCGTGATTGGTCATCAAACCGATGTAAATAGCGACGAGTAGCGTAAAGATCAGTGCTTGAACCACACCAACGAGCACTTCGTAAAAGTAGAATGGAATTGGCACGATGTAAGGTGCCATCCCTGTCATGCTAGTCAGCAGGTTTTCGCCACCGAAGACGTTACCAAACAAGCGGAAGGACAGAGAAACTGGGCGGAATGCAATCGAGACGATTTCAATAATGCCGACCATAAAGAAGATCGGCGCCAAAAGTATATAAATTACCTTCGGTGTTTCTTTTTTGTCTGCCTTGTTGCCAAAGAGCTCCCAGGCAAAGAATTTTGGACCTGCCACTTTAAGACTGATCACAAACCATGCGATCATCGACACCAGCGCCATGCCCAGCGTTGCATTTAAGTCGGCACTCGCGGGACGCATCCAATATGTAAAGTGACCGTGCTCAATATGCCCAAAGACCCCGACACCTGGAATCAAACCACTCCAGTTATGAATAACAATAAATAGGAAGAGGCCGATCAGCAGTGGAAATGCCAGCGGAAATGCTTTTTTTCCAACAATCGGCACCAGCAAATCGCGCAGTCCATCAATTAAACTTTCAATCACTGCCTGCCCTTTGCTCGGGATCAACTTAGGTGTCCCGACCGAAAGACGAATGGCCAAAATCAGCACAATTGAAATCACCCAGGTTGTTAGAATCGAGTTCGTGATAGGGAGGCCAAAAAGCTCCGTCAAGTGATACGGAGACGGGCTCACACCATCCGCAGCATGCAGCGCGGATGCCGTTCCAGAGAGGAGAAGGACTGTTGGTAGTAGCTTGTTCACGAAGAACTAAAAAGAAAGTTGTTTGTTGCGGCGAGGAACCACTGGAAAGGCGAACTTCATGTAGCCGCAACCTTGTTGCGTCAACACCTAATGATTTTTTTAATCTTAGCATTAGTTGCACTTATGGCTCCTATCAATTTCACGCGCTATATCTAAACTTGCGCCGCAGTGCACATCGCTTAATTCTTACTTATATTGCATTATTTAGCCATGAGTAGTCCGACCAATTTAACCGACAGTATTGCCCGCCTTCGCGACCGTAAAGGTGGCTCTAAGATCGTTAGCGGACAGCGCCCTGCAGTCAAACCACCTGCGCCGCGCAACAAACCATGCAGCGAACGACGATTTGCCACGGATATGTTCATGTTGTTTGCCTACGCACTGCTAGGCATCGCGACCATCTGCCAACTGATCCTCATCGTCTGGCTGGATATTATTTAATTGCTGCTTGGTCAATAATCCAGCTGTTGTGATCACAGCTTGCTGTCTGGTAAATGATCCACCAGTTGTTGTGA
>JAFMHF010000016.1 GCA_017854655.1 Puniceicoccaceae bacterium
CGACTGAGCACGATTCGAAATGCAGATCGTATCATCGTTCTCAAGAAGGGCAAAAAAGTCAGTGAGGGCAGCTGGGACGAACTCGCCTCAAAAGAGGGCGACTTCATGGATTTAATCAATGCACAATCGTAACAACAAAGTGGATACGACCATCGTCGAAGTCATCGCCATGTCTGGCTTTGATAAAGCGCTGGCCTATGCCGTGCCATCAGCTTGCCAAGCAGATCTAAAGATCGGGTCGCTGGTTCGCATCCCGCTCCGCCGCCGCAGCGAGCTGGGAGTCGTTACACGCTTTGGAACCGATCAAGAAGTACCACCAGGAAAACTCAAGATGCTGTTCGAAATCGTGCAACCGTATCCCGTGATGCCACCTGACTTGATGCAGCTCTTCCGCTGGTGTCAGCAGTATTACAATGCCACGCCCGAAGCGATTTTAGAGACGATGATTCCCGCCTGTATCCGAAAGGGAATGCAGGTCAAAAAACGCTGCTACATTTCTGCAGGCAAAGCACCCACAGGGGAAGAGCTGGCTGCATTGGAGAAACGCGCACCAAAGCAAGCCGAGCTGCTACGCTACATCCGTCAGCAATCGAAGCCACTCGCGCGTGCCGATGTGCTCAAGCAAATCAATATCGGCGCCTCGGCATGCGCGGGCTTGATCACTAAAGGATTTCTACGCGAAACAGATACCGAAGAAGAACGCATCGCCTACGAAGATGAATTGGGCGATATGGAGGCAGTGGTCGAAGAGTTGCGACCGACGCTGACAGATGAACAGGCGAACTGCGTGGATGCCATTCATGGTGCGATTGAGAAAGATGCCTTCAGCGTGCGTCTCTTACATGGGGTAACTGGCTCTGGTAAAACCGAAGTGTATTTGAATGCGATTGAGAAAGTCGTCGCATCTGGTGGTGGGGTCATTTTCCTTGTGCCAGAAGTGGCGCTCGCACCGCAAACCGTCGGTCGCGTGCGTGGACGCCTCGAGGCACGTGGCGTGCATACTGTGGTCTGGCACAGTCATTTATCCGAAGGTGAGCGCTATGACGCGTGGAAAGCCTTAGCCAGCGGCGAAGCTCACGTCGTCGTCGGCGCGCGTTCGGCAGTGTTTGCGCCGGTGCAAAATCTTCAGTTGATTATTGTCGATGAAGAACACGAGCCATCTTATAAGCAAGAAGAGTCGCCGCGCTATAATGGGCGAGATGTCGCAGTCTATCGCGCCTTGTTAAATAAGGCAGTCTGTGTGCTCGGTTCGGCGACACCTTCCTTGGAATCACTCTACAATGTCGAGAAGGGCAAGTATGCCGTGGATCGCATCTTAAACCGCGTAGATAATCGTCAGTTACCGAAGATTCACGTGGTCGATATGTGCCGCGAAACATCTCCAGAGAAAGCAGCATCGCCGATGTCGCGGATGCTGGTGACTAAATTGATCGATCGTTTCGAGAAAAAAGAGCAAAGTATATTGTTCCTGAATCGTCGTGGCTTCTCAACTAGTATGCTGTGTCCAGATTGTGGATATGTGGCTGGCTGTGATCATTGCAGTATCCCAAAGACTTACCACCGCACCGATAAACATTTGCGTTGCCATCTCTGTGGCGAACAAGAGCCAGCGCCAAAATGCTGCCCCGAGTGCAAGTCAACTGCGATACGCATGCGAGGCAAGGGAACGCAGAAAATTGAAGATATCGTGCAAAAGATCCTGCCCACTGCACGGATTCATCGAATGGATGCGGATTCGATGTCGAAAAAGAATCTTTACCGTAAGATCCTGAACGACTTCCGGATTGGTAAAATCGACATCCTCGTGGGCACTCAAATGATAGCCAAAGGATTGGATTTCCCGAATGTTACATTGGTTGGATTAGTCGATGCGGACATGTCGTTGCACATCGAGGACTTTCGTGCGGCTGAACGCACCTTTCAGCTCGTGGTACAAGTTTCAGGCCGTTCTGGTCGCGGCGATCGGGCAGGGGAGGTCGTCATCCAAACACATACACCACACGCGCCGCCGATTCAATTTGCGCGCCAGTCGGACTTTGACGGTTTTCAACTCGAAGAGTTGGAGCAACGCCGCGAGTTCAACTATCCACCTTTTCGTCATTTAATTCGGCACTTATTTCGCGGGCGCAATCCTGACAAGGTGAATTTCTACATCGATCAATGGACCAAGTTAGTCGAAAAAGAGATGGGCGATAAGGTTGAGGTCCGGGGACCCGCACCCGCACCAATTGAAAAAATCCGTGATGAGTATCGCTTTCAATTGTGGTACTTCGCGCCGAGCGCCAGTGCCATCATTGGTGAACTCGCAGCTTTACGCGAAAGCTTTAAAATGGACAAGGAAGTGATCGACCTAATGGACGTTGACCCAATGAATTTGAGCTGAGTGGTGCACAGCACAGGAAGGCTTTGACTAAGACGGAGTCTTGCCGGAGATGGCGAAGCAAATGCACGAAAGTGCGTGAAACTATATCAGGCATCCGGCAGGTCAGTTTTGACTACAGAATTTTTCAGTCGGTCGTTATACCACTGCTTAAAAATAGTGCACATCTAGCTGAATCAAACATGATCCCTGGAGGGATACGCTCTGTCGTTTTCACATAGAACCTAAGCGAATTCTGATGACTGCGCATGGAAATGACGGAGCATTTCCCTCCTAAATTGACATGCGCAAGATATATTAGAAATACTATAAGGTTCCACTTCAGCCCCCTCTAAGGCTCTTCATCTTAGTGGCCCATAAATTCGCGTTATTTAGCGATTTCCGTCGTCATAAATCTGCACAACTTACGCTCGGCCGTACAGCTCTAGTAAATCTTTCAGGTACGCTGCACTGTTATTCTGCAAGGTATCTAATTGCTCTGGTGCATAGCGCCACTGCCAATTACCCATTGGTGCGCCGGGTGTATTCAAGCGTGCTTCCGATCCTAGGCTCATCAGATCTTGTAGTGGCACAATTGCCATAAGCGCACTCGACTTAATTACCGTGCGCACCAGATCCCAGGCGATTTCGTCTCCAGATACAGTTAAATAACGCCGCAGATGATCCTGCGTTTTAGCGCTTTCTTGGCGATACCAACCGAGCGATGTATCATTATCATGCGTCCCAGAATAGGCCACAGTATTGCGACTGTAGTTGTGTGGTAAATATGCGTTGTCCGCCTCGCCATCGAAAGCGAATTGTAAGACCGCCATGCCTGGCAGGCCAGTCGCTGCTCGCAATTCGTTGACTTCGTCAGTGATCACGCCGAGGTCTTCGGCTACTAGCTTGGCGTCTGGGCAGGCGACTTGAATCGCAGTGAACAGCTCCAAGCCCGGGCATTGTATCCACTTTCCATTACGCGCAGTCGTCTCCTTAGCTGGCACAGACCAGTAGGATTCGAAACCGCGGAAGTGGTCGAGACGCACGATGTCGTAGAATTCCAAATTCGCCTTGATGCGGTCGATCCACCACGTGAATTTGGTGTCTTGATGCGCTTTCCATTTGTAGAGCGGGTTGCCCCAGAGCTGACCATCTGCAGAGAAATAGTCGGGCGGCACGCCAGCAACTGCACTAGGCTTGCCATCTTTGCTGAGTTGAAAGAGTTCACGGTTAGCCCACACATCCGAGCTGTCCAGAGCGACGAAGATCGGTGCATCGCCAAGGATTTCGACGCCTTTACTGCCCGCATAGCTACGCAGTTTGGCCAATTGACCGTAGAATAGGTATTGGTAGAAAATATGTGCTTCAGCGGCTTCAGTGACTTCAGTTGGTAGATTGTGCCGACGTGCTTGATGTACATCGCGATACTCTGCAGGCCAGTCCAACCAACTGTTGCCACCAAAATGTGATTTGAGTGCAAGGAAGAGGGCGAAGTCTTCGATCCATGCCGACTGTGCCTTGCGAAAAGCTTTGATGCAGCCGTAGCCGTCGAAGTGATCGGCACCAGAGCGTTTGAAGCGATTATACGCGTGTCTCAGGATCGGCCAGAATGCTGCATAGAGTGCACCATAATCGACATGATCTTTGGGCAAGGCATGTAGGGGACTTAACTCATCCTCATGCAGCAGACCATCCGTCACTAGTGGATCAAGATCGATAAAATATGGATTACCTGCAAATGCGGAGAAACACTGGTAGGGCGAATCACCATAGCCAGTCGGCCCGAGCGGGCAGATCTGCCAAACGTGCAGGCCAGCAGCTTCCATAAAATCAATGTAGCGATACGCTGCTGAGCCGAGATTGCCAATGCCAGTCTTTGATGGCAGGCAGCTTACATGCAACAAAACGCCGGAAGTGCGCTCATTGAGCCAGTTGTATAATGGTGCAGTCATAATGTGTGTTGCGAAATAAGGAATATATAAGTGCGTGCGTAGCAATACAGTTCCGGCGCGAAAAGGATGCATCGTTGATATTTTAACTCACAAGCAAAGCTCTCATACGGATTAAGTAGGTGATGCTCCAATTATTAATTAGACATAATATATATTGTGCGTATAATAGTCTTATTTAGCTAAGGTTGTGTTTTGCAGCTGCCATGCCTGCTGTAGTTCCTGTGGAAAAACAGCCCTGCATGAGGTATCCGCCTGTGGGTGCTTCCCAATCAATCATTTCACCGGCGCAATAGACATTAGGCAGTTTCTTGAGCATCAAGTTTTCATCGAGTTCACTCCACGCTACACCGCCGCTGGTGGAAATAACTTCGTCGATTGGCCGTGCGCCGCTCAATGGGATGCGGCACGACTTGACAACTTCAGCCAATTTTTGCGCTGAATCCATGTCGCCATGCAATTGCTGAATAATGGCACAGGCGCCTTTACTCAGTTTCCAGCGCAGTTGTGCCTCGTGGTAAAAATTCTTCCGTGCGGACTCCATTTTTTGCACTAAGCGCTCAATCGTAAAAGTTGGCTTAAAATCAATCACGACCTCCGGTGCATCCATGCTTCGTAAGGTACGGCTCAGAGCATACAGCGGCGCACCTTCGAGGCCGTAGCGCGTAATCATCAATTCACCGACCTGCAGTTCGTTAGCCACACGAACGTGAATATTATGCAGTGGGCACCCTTCTGCCTTTTCACGTGTTTCATCGGTCCAGTCGCATTCCCAGCCGCAATTGGAAGGCTTGAGTGTTTCGACCGCAATAGCGTGCTTTTCAAGGATGGCCACCCATTGGCCATTAGAACCAGTTTGCGGCCAAGATGCGCCGCCCATGGCTAAAATGACGGCATCGAAATCTTGATTGAAGACGCCCTCTTTGCACTCCACTTCCAATTCGATTTTCCCATCTTGTTGACGTAAATCGAGCCACCTATTATTCATTTGAAAGTCGACGCCCATCTCACGCAGGCGCTGCACCCAGCGGCGCAGAATCGGCGCGGCCTTCTTGGTTTCGGGAAAGACCTTACCGCCGCCGGTCGCAAAGGTATTGATGCCGAGCGATAGCGCCCATTGCCCCATCGCGGTGTTATCAAAATCGGCGATGTATTTGCGCCATTGTGCGACAGGTAAATCCTTGCTAGCAGAATACTGCGCGACAAACGGCTCGAATTCGGTGTTGTTGGTAATGTTTAAGCCACTTTTGCCAGCAACCAGGAATTTACGTCCGACCGATGGTTTGGCGTCAAAGACAGTGACAAAGGCGCCTTCTGCGGCTGCAACTTCGGCGGCTCGTAGGCCTGCGGGGCCACCTCCGATAATGGCGATTGTGCGTGGTGTGCGACTCATATGCTAGAGTTGATAGGCTGCGAAAGGAAGATAGGCAAGAGACAGTGTGAGTGATTCTGGTGACGCGCACCCCGAGTGACGCCTCTCGTGGCAAGTATCGCAGAAAAGGTATTGTATGCCACTTCGAAAACGTAGATTTAACCGCCCGCTTCGCTTGAGAACCTTGAGGACGCAGAGGTCAGTAAAGTTAGGAAGTGTTATACTGCCGCGGATCATGCGTTGTAATTTTGAAAAAGATGAAAGTACGGGAGCAGGATGTTCCCCACTACTCTCCAAGCGATTAGCAAGGTGGTGGGAGCATCCTGCTCCCATTTATAGGTGGGTGCATTTTAACCAATAATTGTGCGCACCAGTATAATAGACCAATGATGAACGTTTTTCACCTACAACTCACGGAGATGAACTCATTAAGGCTCCTCTGCGTCCTCTGCGAACTCTAGTGACCGCAGGGAACGAACGGTTAAAACATCTGGGTTCTTTTCTCTGCTTATGCTCGGCAGAACCCCCCTCCGTCTTAGCAAGCTAAGACACCTCCCCTTAGCTGGGGAGGAGCTTCCATATAATACGCCATCAGACCTCAGGTCTCTGATGCTATTCCGCGACGCCCCAGCGTTTAGTGAACGGGTAGTAGATAAAGATCGCTTTACCAATGACTGAACGGTCTGGGACGAAACCCCAATAACGGCTGTCGAGGCTATTGGCTGAATTATCACCAAGGGCGATAAACTTATCGTCTGGAATCTCTAAGGTGCGGCTTTCAGCCAGCAGTGATTGATTGATGTAACCGCCGTATTCACCCTCCTGCGAAGCATTGCGAGCAAAGGCTTCGACTTCGTCGCGTGGTTCACCGTCGGCGTATAACGTTGAATCTTTAATCTCTAGCGTTTCGCCACCGACGCCGCCGATGCGCTTAATGTAATACTTGTCGCTGTAATCACCTGTCAGGCGTCCAAGCTCTGCGCGGATATCATTGGTGCGAAAGACGAACGGATCGCCTGCCTTGGGTCGCTTAAAATGGTAGCTGATACGGTCGACAAACAATGCATCGCCGAGTGTGATATCAAAACGCATGAGCGGTTCGCCAACTTTTACAGAGTGATTCAATTGCAAGGCTTTCCCGCTAGGACTTTCCTTGGAAGGCACGGCGACCTTCAAGTTAGAATCAGGAAAAAACTGACTAATTGCAGAGAGCATATCGAATTCTGCTGGAACTTGAATGGATTGCAGAGTGCCGCCGACCGAGAAGACATACTCCGCACGGGTTGCGGGCAGGACAAAATATTTACGATACGAGACAGGGCGACTGGTGCCGACTTCACCCGTTTCTGCGTCTGGAACTAGTACCAATGAGACGGGGCCAGAACTTTCAGCAATGAGGCTCTTATGTTTCGCTCCCAAAGTGAGTTTATTAAACACCTGTCTCACGGCACTCGGCGATGCTTCGCTTGATTCATACACGGCCGTGTTCATGCCGCTATAGGTCGGATACATCGAATTGGTTGGAATGATGAAGGGCTGGAAGAAAAAGGTCCGCACACCAATGACTAGAATCGCCGCGACCAAGATGACTTCTAGATTATCGCTCCAAAAGGTTTTCGGGTGAAGCTTCCCACCAATTTTGCGCAGCAAGGCATCGAGTCGATCCATTGCCGCTTGAAACGGAACTGAATCGGTTGACTCGCTCTGAAGCATCGTCTCGATTTCAGTGACACTCTTTTCAAGTTCCTGTAAACGCGCCTCGGAAGTGACATCGCGACGGTAGTGGTAAACCTTACTGGCCGCGTGGAGTAATTCTTTTGCCTGTTTGCGTAACTTTTTCATGGAATGTTGGGGATGATTCACTCTCAGAGATTGTGTGGCGAAGATTGACTAACTGCCGCCGTCAGAAGTCTTGAGGATCTTAATGAACGCGTCTTGTGGGATCGAAACGCTACCGATATTCTTCATGCGTTTCTTACCCTCTTTTTGCTTCTCAAGGAGTTTACGCTTACGAGAAATATCACCGCCATAGCATTTCGCAGTCACATCCTTGCGGTATGCACTGATAGTTTCGCGAGCGACAATATTGGAGCCAACCCCGGCTTGAATCGCAATCTTAAACATTTGCTTTGGTAAGATCTCTTTGAGTCGCTTACAAAGTGCCCGCCCCCTGCCCTCGCCTTTGTCGATATGAACAATTGAAGAGAACGCATCGACTGGCTCGGAGTTGACCATAATGTCGAGGCGGCAAAGCTTCGCTTTTTGATAACCATTCATCTCGTAGTCCATCGAGCCATAGCCGTGGGTGATGCTCTTTAGTCGGTCATTGAAATCGATCAGAATTTCGTTGAGCGGAATGTTGCAGACCAGCATCACGCGCTGATTATCGATCGTCTCAGTGTGCTCGCAGATGCCGCGCTTCTCAGAGACGAGCGCCAGCACATCACCAATCGATGTGCTTGGGACGTGGATCGATGCCAAGATCATAGGCTCTTCAATAAACTCGATTTCAGATACATCTGGTAGGTGCATCGGATTGTGGACCTCAAGTTGCTCAAGGTCGGTCTTGGTAACTTTATAGACAACGCTTGGATAGGTGGAGATGACATCCAGATCGTATTCGCGGCGGATGCGCTCTTGGATGATTTCCATGTGTAGCAATCCGAGGAAGCCGCAGCGAAAACCAAACCCGAGTGCGACCGAGTTTTCGGATTGATAGACGAAGGCAGCGTCATTCAGACGTAATTTGCCCATGCTCGCTTTGAGCTTATTGTAATCACTGGTATCGATCGGATACAGACCGCTGAACACCATCGGGCTGACTTGCTTGTAGCCGGGCAGCATTTCGGCAGTCGGTGCGTTCGAATGGGTAATAGTATCGCCGAGCTTAATCTCAGCCACGTCGCGCATGTTGGTAACGATGTAACCCACATCGCCCGCTTCCAAGGTATCACGTTTGAGCATGGCTGGGGAGAAACGCCCCACTTCCTTGACCTGCGCCTTGCGCTCGTCGCTCATGGTCATGATCTGGTCGCCCATCTTCACCGAACCGGAGAACACCCGGACGTAGCAAATCACACCCTTATATGCGTCATAGAGGCAGTCGAAAATCAACACACGTAGACCGTCGATATCAGCCCAGCGTGGTGGCGGAATGCGGTGAACCGCAGCTTCCAGTAGATCTTCGATGCCGAAGCCACTCTTACCGCTGGTGAGCACCGCTTCTTCAGCGGGAATCGCCAATACATCTTCGAGTTGAACCTCAATTGCTGGCACGTCCGCACTAGGCAGATCGACTTTATTGATCACCGGAATAATCGCGAGCTCCTGCTCTGTCGCTAAGTGCGCATTGGCAACCGTCTGTGCTTCAATACCTTGCGCAGCATCAATCAACAGCATCGCACCTTCGCAAGCAGCCAGACTGCGGGAGACTTCATAAGAGAAATCCACGTGGCCTGGAGTATCGATCAAGTTAAAAGTATAGTCTTCGCCATTCTTGGCACGATACACCATGGTCACTGGGTGACTCTTAATGGTAATGCCGCGCTCACGCTCCAAGTCCATCGAGTCGAGCAGTTGAGCCTTCATGTCTCGCATCTCAACAGTGCGTGTCAGCTCCAAGATACGGTCGGACAAAGTCGTCTTGCCGTGATCGACGTGGGCGATGATGCAAAAATTGCGAGTATGGGCTAGATCGGTCATGTAGTTTGAGTCTGTCGCTTAATCCTAAACTTTAATCATAATCTTTGCACTCAATGTCCACTGTCGAAGTAGAATAATGATGAAAAAGCCCCCTCACCCGCAAATTGCGCGCTTTGGAGGTGATCAAGTGGATCATTTCGGGCGCTTCGCGGCGCGGGTCAAAAATTACTCGGGAAGATCACTAAACTCAGACACTGGCGTAATATTGAGCGTCTTGTCGATGCGCTTGCCAAAGCCAGCGAGCACCTTGCCGGGACCGCACTCGTAGAAATCGGACAAATTGTTCTCGATCGCCATATTACGTAGGCAATCTTCAAAACGAACCGACGATACCACTTGGCTGACCAGTGCATCCTTAATGTCCTGCGGTTCAGTGACACGTGCACCAGTGACATTGGTGTAAACTGCGATCTCAGGTGCCTTAAAGTCGAAGTCCTGAATGAACGCAGCAAAGGCATCGCGCGCCGAAACCATCAACTTACTGTGATAAGCGCCAGCCACGTTGAGCGGCTTGCAAAGCTTGAAGCGGCCCTTGGAGGCGGCAACCGCTTCGAGTACCTTGCTGTTGTCGCCAGAAATGACGATTTGGCCTGGGCAGTTAAGATTGGCGATTTCGATATCGAACTCATCGCAGAAAGTTTGCACTTCTGCGGACGTACCGCCGATCACGGCAGCCATGCCGCCCTTGGTCGCGTCGCAAGCGACCTGCATCAGGCGACCACGCTCAGCGACGAGCTTGAGGCCAGTGGCGAAATCATACACGCCCGCAGCTGCGAGTGCTGTCAACTCACCGAGGCTCAGGCCACACGCAGCAGTCACATCGTCGAGCTTGCCCGCTGCTTTCAGAATACTGTAAAGCGCATAGCCCTGCACATACAGTGCTGGCTGGCAGACTTTGGTTTCTGTGAGTGCTTCGGCGGGACCTTCGAAGCACAGCGTTTTAAGATCCCAACCGAGGATTTCGTTGGCTTCGGTATAGAGCGCTTTCGCAATTGCAGAGTTCTCGTAGAGAGAACGGCCCATGCCCACGGATTGTGCGCCTTGTCCGGAAAAAAGAAGTCCTGTTGCCATAAAATATACGTGTCTTGTGGTAGTAGTTCGAAAAAGGAAAGAGCCTTAGACTTTACGCTTTAGGAATCAACCAGAAAGCGCGATGTATTAGCTATTGAAAGACCCTTAAAATGAAAAAGGCCGAAGCATTTCTGCTTCGGCCTTTTAAAATTGTACTGGGAGGCGTTTACTTGGAAAGCTTCGCTGCGCTCTCAACGAGTGCTGCGAAGGATGTTGCCTTGAGCGCGGCACCGCCGATGAGGCCACCGTCGATGTTTGGCTGAGCGAGGAGCTCGTCTGCGTTTTCTGGCTTCATCGAACCACCATAGAGGATGCGAACCTTGTCCGCTGCTTCTGCGCCGATCAGACCTGCAAGGAGGCTGCGGATTTCCGCGTGTACTTCTTCGGCCATTTCTGGTGTTGCAGTCTTACCTGTGCCGATCGCCCAGACTGGCTCGTAAGCAACGACAAGTGCGTCTGCAGCGTCTGCTGTCACACCAACCAGTGCGCCTTCGAGTTGAGTCTTAATAACCTCGTTGACCTTGCCGGCTTCACGCTCGTCGAGTGTTTCACCGATGCAAACGATTGGCTTAAGGTTCGCTGCCAGGGCTGCAAGTGTCTTCTTATTAACGATCGCGTCAGTTTCACCGAAGTATTCGCGGCGTTCTGAGTGTCCGAGGATGACGAACTTGCAAAACAGGTGGCGAAGCATCTCAGCTGAGATCTCACCAGTGTATGCACCAGTCGCTTCAAAGTGCATATTTTGTGCGCCGAGAGAAACGTTGGAATCAGTAACCACCTGAGACACTGCTTCAAGTGTGGTGAAGGTTGGGCAAACGCAGACAGAAACTTCGGTCTGTGGACCGACGATGCTAACAACGTCTTTAGCGAGCTCAGCGCCTTCGGCCGAGTTCAGGTTCATTTTCCAGTTACCTGCGATGAGGTATTTGCGTGATGTTTTACTCATAGTATTTTTTGAATTAGGAATTGTTAATTAGAAAAAAGGAGGGCAACGCTCTGTCGTTGCCGTACAGAGGTGGAAATGACGGAGCATTCCCTCCCATTAAATGTGTTTAGATTGTGTCGAGTGCACTGACGCCTGGGAGCTCTTTACCTTCGAGGAATTCGAGGGATGCGCCACCGCCGGTGCTCATGAATGTAACTTGGTCGCCGTAGCCAGCCATCTTGATGGCCTTCACTGAGTCGCCGCCACCAATGATGGAACATGCATCGGACTCAGCAATGGTCTTAGCGACTGCGAACGTGCCTTTATTACAGGCTTCGATTTCGAAGATGCCCATAGGGCCATTCCAGAGAACGGTCTTGGCATTCTTAACTTCAGTATTGAAGAGCTCGATACTCTTCGGGCCAATATCGACGCCTTCCCAGCCGTCTTCGATACTGCCTTCGACCACTTTGCTATCTGCAAATGTGCCGGCGCCGAAATCGAGTCCTTTAACGACCATGTTATCCACTGGAAGAAGGAATTTAACGCCCTTCTCTTTCGCTTTCGCGAGTGCTGCTTTCGCGGTTGGAATAAAATCAGGCTCGCAGAGGGAATCCCCTACGGTTTGGCCCATTGCCATTTTAAATGTGTAAGCCATGCCACCGCCGATGATGATGGTGTCTGCCTTCTCAAGCAGTGCGTCGATCACTTTGATTTTATCGGAAACCTTTGCGCCGCCGAGAATCACTGTAAGTGGACGCTCTGGGCTATTGGTCTTGTCGCCGAGGTAAGCGAGTTCTTTCTCGATGAGAAGACCGCATACACAAGGTGAGAGGAATTTTGCAACACCTGCAGTGGATGCGTGTGCACGGTGCGCGGTGCCGAATGCATCATTCACGAATGCGTCAGCAAGCTTTGCGAGTGATTCAGCAAACGCTGGATCGTTATCTGTCTCGCCTTGGTAGAAACGAACGTTCTCAAGGAGTGCAACTTCGCCATCGCCGAGTTTAGCCACTTCGGCTTCCACTTCTGCGCCAATGCAATCTTCGATGAATGTCACAGGCTGGCCGAGCTGTGCAGCGAGTGCTTCAGCAACGGGAGCGAGTGTATATTTCGCATTCTTCTCGCCCTTGGGGCGGCCGAGATGGCTTGAAAGAATGACCTTCGCGCCTTGAGCGACGAGATTTTGAATCGTCGGCAATGCTGCAACGATACGAGAATCGTCGGAGATGACACCGTCAGTAAGAGGGACATTGAAGTCACAGCGAACGAATACGCGTTTGCCGGAAAGATCGACATCTTTAATGGATTTTGTAGCCATGTTAAAAAGTGATGAGTGGTGGTGAAAGTGAGAGTGATGATTATGCCGAAAATGGCGAAGCAATCATCCTTTAAACTATAAAACTAAAAACCAGAGAACTGGAAACCTGAAAATAAAAAAGACCGCCGCGACAGAGTATCCGCTAATGGGAAACCTGCGCGGCGGCCAGAAATTCAAAATGCGATTAACAAGTTCCTAGAGGAACTTGGACACCTTCTGGACGAGTTCAACAACGCGGTTTGAGTAACCCCACTCGTTGTCATACCAAGAAACAAGCTTGAAGAATTTGTCGTTAAGACCCATTCCGCTGCCCGCATCGAAGATGGAGCTAAGCTCGTCGTGGATGAAGTCAGAGGAGCAAACTTCGTCTTCAGTGTAACCAAGGATACCCTTGAGGGAACCTTCGGAAGCTTCCTTCATCTTTTCGCAGATTTCTGCGTAAGATGTGCTCTTCTCTGTCTTAACTGTAAGGTCTACAGCAGAAACTGTTGGAGTTGGAACGCGGAAAGCCATACCAGAAAGCTTACCTTGAACTGCAGGAAGCACCAGGCCAACAGCCTTCGCAGCACCCGTAGTCGAAGGGATGATGTTAAGAGCTGCTGTGCGGCCGCCCTTCATGTCCTTAGGAGAAGGACCATCAACTGTCTTCTGAGTCGCTGTGTAGGAGTGAACTGTTGTCATCAGACCTTCGACGATGCCGAAGTTCTCAAGGATGACCTTAGTCATCGGTGCCAAGCAGTTAGTTGTGCAAGATGCATTGGAGATGAGGTCGTGCTCAGCTGTGATCTCGTCGTCATTCACGCCGATAACAACAGTCTTCACGCCGTCACCCTTACCAGGAGCGGAGATGATAACCTTCTTCGCGCCTGCAGTGATGTGACCTTGTGCCTTTTCGTCTTGGACGAACAAACCAGTTGATTCGATAACGATATCAACGCCAAGTTCCTTCCAAGGAAGGGCTGCAGGACCTTCGCGAACTGCGAGCGTCTTGATTTCGTGGCCGTTCACTACGATGACATCGTCACCCTTAGTTTCAACTGTGCCTTTGAAGCGACCCTGTGTGGTGTCATATTTAAGTAAGTATGCGAGGTTCTCCGCAGGGACGAGGTCGTTGATTGCGACCACTTCGATCTCGCTTCCAAGTAGGCCCTTCTCAACGAGAGAGCGAAATACCAAGCGACCGATGCGGCCGAAACCATTAATTCCAATTTTTGTAGCCATTTTTATATGTGTGTTGTTTCAGTTTGAGATGAAAATTTAAGAAGCAGGGACTAATTAATCAGGTTCGCAGCATTGGCAAGAAATATTCGCTAGGATTGTTTAAACAGGGAATCGCATTGCGCAATTTGTCAGCCATTATCGAGTTGTACTAGTACAGCTTAGTTGGTGAACAAGGTAATAGTGGCATTTTTCGATAAAACCACTGCACACGAGCTTGATGAAAGTGAAACCACTTGACAATGAGTCACTAAAAGGTGACCTCTTGTCGGCTTATTTGGATGCTTAGCGGTGTCACTCGTTGCCGTATATTGTGACAGACCTTGTTCAAATAAAAAGTACATGTTAATCTGCTGCGGCACGTCAGATATCTGTATACTTGAAACTTATGAAAATTAAAAATTGGGACATTTTTGCGTTCATCGTCTTTTATCACTTATTACTTGTGGTATTGATCCCCGCTGCGATCGCTGCAGTCAGTTGGCCCGCTATTATATTATTTTTGGTCACTTACATCATTGGTGGCATGTCGATCACTGTTGGCTACCATCGTCTCTACGCTCATAAGGCCTATTCGGCCAACGCTTTCTTTGAATGGTGCGTATTACTTGGCTCAGCACTTTCGCTGGAAATGTCCGCACTTAAGTGGTCACACGATCACCGGATTCACCACAATCATGTCGATACAGACAAAGACCCCTACTCGATCAAAAAAGGATTCTGGTATGCGCATGTGCTCTGGTTGTTCGACTACGAGCGCAATTATGATGCATCTCTGGTCCCAGACTTACTAAAGAACCCGCGCGTCGTCATTCAAGATCGGTACTATGGGTTGTTTGTCACGATCGTGAATCTTGCTGTGTTTGGTGTTGGTTGCCTTTTCGTTGGGCCACTTGCTTCTTTTTACTTTGGCGTGCTGCTGCGCATCGCGATGATCCATCACAGTACCTGGTTTATTAACTCATTGTGCCACACGATCGGCTCGAAGACTTATGCTCGCGAATTGAGCGCCGTGGACAACGCCCTACTCGCACTGCTTACCTTTGGTGAGGGTTACCACAACTACCACCACGCCTTTGCCGCGGATTATCGCAATGGTATCCGCTGGTATCACTTCGACCCATCGAAGTGGACGATTTGGCTCGCCTCCAAACTTGGCATAGCTGGCAAGCTGCGCGTCATCAATGACATCGCCCTACAAAAAGCGCTGGTACTGAAGGATAAGCAACTGATCCTCGAACACTTGGAAACAGAAGTGGATGCCGTCGCTGCTGAGCTTAAAGCAAAGCTCGAAGACATCTCTACCGTGTTTGACGAAAAGGCTGCAGTCATCATGCTCAAAGCACGCGAACTCAAACAAGCGAGCGACGATCAAAACAAATCGCTGCAAAAAGAGATCAAGGCGCTGCGTGCCTCTCTCAAGGACACGTGGAATGAATGGATCGTACTAACCAAGCAAGTGACCAAACAGTACGACCTTGCTCACTAGGCAGACGTACGCATGGCATCTTTATAAACAATAGCCTGCCACGCATACTGTGCGGCAGGGCTTTCTTGTGGTAATCGTCAATTACCGGGTAAAGGAGGGAGGGCGACTCGCCCTCCTTTGTAGCAACACAGTATAAATGTGGGCGAGTCGCCCTCCTTTGTAGNAACACAGTATAAATGTGGGCGAGTCGCCCACACTCCTATCGCAGTCAAATTGCACAAATAAGCCCCACCTCAACAAGGGACCCGTTGCCCCTCAGGTGAAACGCTCTTTCGTTTCAATCGAGACTATCCCACGAATCAATGAGGAACCTTTGTTATTGATAAAACTGAGGCCTACTTATTGTACCAACCAAAGGCCGCATCCGAGTGGCGGGATGTGTACTGTTTTGTTTCCAACAGGTATGAGTGCAGAGACTAAGCCAGTCACCTTGAAGCGTTCATGGTCCGCGATTTGAAGCGCATTCTCAAAGTAATCTACATCACATGTGATGTTCGCATATTCCAAATGAGGATTCATTGCGAAAATTAGTTGCGCCGTATCAATGCTGCGATCGGCATTGAAGATAGCGACAGTCGCACTGGAGCCCTCAGCCACAAAGAACTTAAGATAACCGTCCTGCAATGCCCCATCATAGCGGAATGCCTTCCCCAGTGCCGATAAGCGAAATGAGATCCAATTGCGAAAATAGGACTGAGTGCCAGAGTAAACCAAACGGCGATTGTAATCGAGCGCGTTTACGTCGCCGCGCTGATAGGTATTTGAAATGCCGAGCTTCGAACGCATGAAGTCCTGCCCCTCCGCGAGCATGGGCACGCCGAGAGAAGCAAATAATACTGCTGCCATCAAATGCGTGCGGCGGCGGTCCAGTAATGTCGGATCTGTGCCATCCTGCTCGGCGCGCTCGGTGATACGATCCATCCAGCATTGATCGTCGTGCGACTCAGTGTAATTGATCGTCTGAGCCGCAAAACGACTACTCGATGGAGAACCCGCCAAGAAATACTGGATCGAATCTTGATTCCCTTCGCCGCAGACGTAGTCCGCAATTGATTCGCGAAAGCCGTCGTTCCACGAAGCAAAGCCAGTCTCTTTCAATTCATCTTGAATGTGACCACGGAAGCTCCATGGCTCAGCAATTAAAATGACTGAAGGCTTCACTTTCTTTAATTCGACTTCGATTTCGCGCAACACCTCGATCCCGATCAGCTCAGCCAAATCAAAGCGGAAGCCGTCGACATCGTAGGTCTCAATCAAATGTATCAAACTCTCAATGATAAGTCGGCGAGCCATTGGCGTATCGCAACGTAAATCGTTACCGCAACCGCTCCAGTTCATCAGGTCGTTTGCCTCATCCACGTGGAAGTAGTAATATTTATCGACAAACAATAAATGGTTCGGTTCGCCAACGTGATTATACACCACATCAATAATCACTGAGATGTCCTGATCATGGAAGTCCTGAACTAAGCCACGAAACTCTTCGATTTGTGAAGCCTTTTCAGGCTCGAGCGCATAGCTACTCTCCGGGGAAAAGTAGTTCACCGTCATGTAGCCCCAGTGGTAGTCTTCCGTGCTAAGGTTATCGAACTCTTGAATCGGCTGCAACTCGATCGCGTTGACACCGATCTCCCGCAAGTAGGAGCCCTTGGCTTTTAGCCACTTACGCAGCCCCGTATAGCCTCGACGCTCTTCCGCAGTGAGTTCAATCGGCGCGTGCGCCGCCAAATCGCGAACGTGCCCTTCAAGAATCACCAAATCATGCCAACTCGGCGGGGTATAAGGCGTTGCGACTTTCTGTAGGCGGGCAGGATCCACTACGATTGCAGGACCCCGATGGCCAAGGCATGCTTTAGCGTAGGGGTCCAGCACTGCAAAATTTTGGTCAAAGTGGGACGTGCCTTCATGGCTTTCGCCGAGCACACGAAAGGAATAATAACTGCCAATTAAACTATCATCGAAACTGACTTCCCAAGTCACACCATCGAGGCAGCTCATCGGCACTAGTACCACATCAGACTCGTCTACCTTCTGCCCATATGCCAGTTTGACTTCGCTTGCACGTGGTGCAAATAGGCGAAAAGTAGTTCGCCCCTCTTCGACAATTGCACCTAAGGGCAGGTCAGTTGATGACGCGATTAGAAACTGCGTATGAGGCAGTTCATGTGCTTCCACATGCTCGGTATCTCGCCAAAGGATTTTCTCATTACCATTCGGTGTATAGCCCTCGGGCGTACGAAAGCGGAAAATATGTTTACCGGTTTGTTCTGGATGAAACTCGAAGTTAGACACTCCGTCGGGACTGCACACGTAATTCGGCGCACTATCGGGCACGTCGAACCAGTCCCCGTTTTCCGTGACGAATTTAAATTTAAAGGATTGCCCATGGGGGATATGCTCAAGTGGCACACTCACTGTATAGGTCGTCCCAGCTTCATCGCTCAACGGCGATAGTTCCCACTCAGGCTTGCCGATCGCCTCGCTCCATTCGTTAAACTCGCCTGCGAGATAGACACGAACCGCGCGCTCCAACAACTGCGGGTAGCGTTTCGATTGCAGCGCAAACACCCAGCTCTGCTTGTTACGGTAGTAGCGACAATAGCGCCCAGCTTCTTCAGCGCTCAAGCGCTCTAATGCCCCGAGGTTGATATCCGACGGCCCCAGTGAAAGCGGAGGCAATGTAGTCGTGCCTGACCAATCTGAAGCTAAAATCACCAATCCAGAATCATCTGAAATCCAGAAAGCATGTGAGATGTGTTTAACTGTTTTTGCCATAAAATAGGACTTATCATTCAATAAGATTTCAATAGAGGGCAACACCCTTTCCGTATTCTATTCGGTTTCATTGATCGATCGAGCGATCCTCGCACTTAGAATTCGTTTCATCATTCAAGACCAGGCAAAGTGTGGATTTCACAGTATAAGTGCTTTGACTCGTATTGACGACATGCGTTGATGACGTTTTGTTCAGACAATGAAAAAAATTCTGGTAGCCTTATCTGGCGGTGTTGATAGCGCCGTCGCGGCCCTTTTACTTAAAGAGCAGGGCTATGAGGTGTCTGGTGCCTACATCCGCACATGGATGAATGAGGAAATGCCGTTGGCCGATTGCCCCGCGCAACAGGACATCGAAGATGCGCGCGCTGTCGCCAAACACCTCGGTATCGATTTTGAGATCGTCAACCTCGTCAATGAATATCGCGAGCACGTGGTCCACTACTTGGTCGAGGGCTATCAGAAAGGGATCACCCCAAACCCAGACATCATGTGCAACCGTGAGATGAAGTTCGGTATTTTCCAGAACTACGCGCTCGAACGAGGATTCGATGCGTTGGCGACTGGGCATTACGTTCGCAAACGTCAAAACGCCGACAGTAGTTTTGATCTGGTACAAGGCGTGGATGGCAACAAGGACCAAACTTACTTCCTTGCCATGCTACAGCAGAAGCAAATCGAGCACGCGATTTTCCCCATTGGCGAACTCAGTAAGCCAGCTGTTCGTGCGCTGGCTAAGCAACACCAGCTCCCCAATGCGGACAAGAAAGACAGTCAGGGCATCTGCTTCCTTGGTGATATGAATATCAACCGCTTCCTTGAATATTACATTGATGATAAGCCCGGCGACATCGTCAATGCAGACGGTAAAGTACTCGGCCAGCATCAGGGACTGCATCGCTATACTTTAGGTCAACGGCGCTGGATCGGAGTGCCATCCAACACCGACAACGAATTCTACGTGGTGATCGGCTTCAACATGGAGCGCAACCAGCTGATCATCGGCTTCGACAAGCCAGAGTCTCCCGGCCTTTTTGGCCAAGAGTTCGAGGTATATGGCCTCAGTTTTGTGAATTACCCCATCACTGAGCCGTGCAAGCTTCTAGCGAAACCGCGCTACCGAGATGCTTCGCAACAGATCACTTATACGCCTACCGGAGTCGACACCGCAACAGTCGTGTTTGATGAACCGCAGCGTGCCCTCGCAGCCGGCCAAATTATCGCATTTTACCACGGCGAAATACTGCTCGGCGGCGGATTCTACCGATAAGCGATCAATCACTGTCCCTTAAAAGTAACCATCTAACGCCACCGTAGTCGTCTCATAGGTGGTATTGGTCATTTCTAACCACTGAATCACTTCATAGTCAGTGCCACCAAGATTCACATCAGCTAACGCCTCATCAAAACTAAAATGGCTATTGCCGACGAGTGACGCATCATATGCAACCACGGCACCGTAGACGCGACCGGAACTACCTCCACCCTTTAGTTCCACATTTGCATTTGGGGCATACACTGTAGCGGATAATTGACCATTGCCGTTAATTTTTATCGTCTGCTCGCCCTCATTAGTATTGGTCCCAATGACCTCTAGATTCTCTGGATTGGAGGAGTTTAATATCCCATTGCCACCGATGGACACGTCGCCTTCAACGAAGAGTTTCAAAGTGGCATCAGTATTTAGCGTAAGTGTCGCTTTACCGGTTAAATTCAATTCTCCAGTGACCACCAGTATAACGTCGGTATTCGGGGCAATTGCTAGCGCCCCACTGTTTCCTCCTAATGACCAATCGCCATCCACGTAATAGGTGCCACTAGTCGTGATTGTTCCTGAATTGGGAAATTCCCATCCAGACGAGACCGACGGAGCAGGACGATTGGGAAAGGAAGCATAATAATCCGTCAAAATTCGATCTTCTTGGACGATCTGCGCCTCACCGTAGGAACTAATAGTACCATTTTTTCCGACATCGATAACATCCGAGCCTGTTTGTCCAGGAGCAAGCGTAGCGCCAACCGCAACGTAACCAAAAATATTCGCATTACCGATATCTATCGCATCGGTTTCAATCGAAACAGTAGAAACGCGAATTTCAGATCCTCTGTTACTGCCACTATAAGCGCCGTTAGCTGAGTTATAACTATCCATAGTTACGTTTTGACCTTTTAAGACAAAACCATTTTTCGAATCAAATCCATTTTTATATGGAAAGAACCCACTAGTCAGCGACACTTGCAGTTGCTTAGTGACATCTCCAGACGGATGGCCGGATACGATACCTTCCGAGTGGATTGTAGGTGTATTAGAGGTCGCATCTGTAATCACTACCCGTATTGCGCCCGTTCCGCCTGTAGTGATTTCGATCCCAGTGACTTCCCGTGTCCATGTGGACCCACTTACATTCCAACCGCTCGTATCGCTATCATTCAGTGCATCGATTGCTAAGTCTACCCCGCCTTCAGCCAACGAAAAGCTCGCACCGATTAAAAGTGAACGCGTGGCTAAGCGGTACTCAGAAGATGCCAGTGTCATGTATCCACCGACTAAAAGAGAAACCACAAACATCGCAATAATGGCAGTCATCAGTGCGGAGCCCTCCTTGCCGCGACGCACTGTCGTCGTTGTTTGATATCGTGTCATAAGATTTGAGTCGGTTCTATTTCATATTCCGCATCATAAAGCGTGCTGAAATAATGTAGTCAGTATTATCAAGAGTTACCACGGTTCGTATCAACTCCGCATCTAATTGTAGGCTTTTGGCCCATTCATTAACAGATGCAACCGGCCCCGAAATGGACTCGAAGTCATCACCTGGAGCCTGGAAAAGTTGTATTTTAAACTGCTGCATACCAGTCAAAAGATTCGATTCGCTTTGCGTGCCCTCATAATTTTCGATTCGGCGCAATATGCCGCTAGTCGAATCATAACTATACGTCACCGACCTATTGCCATAGTAATCTGGGAACGTCAGGTTCAATCCTTGATCAGTGTAGACGACGCCATTTAAGCTAGTTGCACCGATTACCGCAATTCCATCAGCTGCACGGACATCTCGAGAAAATAGTTCTAGCGCCTTGCGGCTCTCAGAGCTCATATCAACGTACTCACCCAGGCTAGCCGAACTCTTTGCGAAGACCATAAAAGTCCCCGTAATTGAGCCGAGCGCAATCATCAGGATGGTCATTGAAAACATCAATTCAACCAGCGTAAAAGCCTGGTACGGCAGTCTGTTTGTATTAGTTGAGGTAGTAATCATTAACGCCTCCTTCGGTAAAAAATGTCACATAATTTAAAGTATGCACACGACCTTTACGCGCAGACCACTCGACCGTCACGACTACCTTCATTAGGTCTCCGCCCGTCAATTCAGTTGTAACCGCTCCGACGTAAGAGTCTTCCCCGAACTGAGTAACAATCTGCTCTTGAAATTTTTCGGTTAGTTCAGATTCCGACAGTTGGGAGAAAGTTGACCACGGTAAAGTTCTTAACAATTCCAGCTCACTTTGCAGTACCTGCGAACTACGAGTGTAATTACGAGTTGTATCAATCAACTCAAAACCACGACTAATCCCCACCAAGCCACCCGCAATCACCATTGAAAAGACAATCATAGCGACCATCACTTCGATCAGAGTAAATGCACCCTGTCGATTATGCGAAAAATTCATAATTAATAAATGAACCGATCAATCTAATAACACAAGATCCATAGCCAACTCCTGGCGCTTGGATCTTTGAATTACAAAAAATTTACAGGTTCAATACTGCTAATGCGTAATTATCTGACTGGATATTCACGTTTGATTTTATTCTGTGCCCGCCAGATGACTGCCCGCCTGATTGTGAGATTCACGAATTTGGCTCAAGTATATGTCGGATCCTGCAAGTTATTTATATCTTGGCCTACAGATTGAGGTTATAAATCGTGCACTATCGCCGCATGTTGTTGTGGAATAACTATGCATCTCTAAACTATTGTGGTTCAATGGCCTTCAGTTGAAATCTAGTAATTTAATATATCTGAGCTAATTAACTCAGCACCGCGCGCATACTTACATTTACTTCTGATTATTACTCCTTATTAAAACTAGATCTATGACTCCACAAAAACTCATTTCATGGAACGTTAATGGTCTGCGCGCTGCGATCAAGAAGGGCTTCGAATCCTTCCTCGACAGTGAACAGCCAGATGTCATCTGCTTGCAAGAAACCAAGATTTCTCAAGATCTAGTCGATAATTTTGCATTTGTGGGTTATTCACATACCTATTGGAACTGCGCGACCAAGAAGGGCTATTCGGGCACTGCGATCATTAGTAAGAAGGCACCCCTTTCAGTTCAGTTCGGCCTGGGCATTAAGAAGCACGATGACGAGGGGCGCGTAATTACTGCTGAATTTCATGACTATTTTCTAGTAACGGTCTATACGCCGAACGCGCAGAACCACGATGAAAACAAACGCCCAAAGCGCCTTGATTATCGCACTAAAGAATGGGACGTCGATTTCCTGGCTCACTGCCAAGCACTCGAGTTACAAAAGCCAGTTGTCTTCTGCGGAGATCTTAATGTAGCCCATCAAGAAATTGACCTGACCAATCCAAAGCCGAATAAGAACAATGCCGGCTTCACCGTCGAAGAGCGTGCGCGCTTCGATGCGATCTTAGAGGCAGGCTTTGTCGACAGCTTTAGGCAGCTCTACCCTGATGCCACCGAACGTTATAGTTGGTGGTCCTATCGTGCAGGTGCTCGCTCACGAAACATCGGCTGGCGGCTAGACTACTTCTGCGTCTCAGCAGCACTGAGTTCGCAGATTGATGATGCTCAAATCTTGGATCATGTCGAGGGCTCCGACCATTGCCCAGTCGCATTGATTTTACGATAAGCGTAAGATGGTACCTTTTACGCATAATTTTGCTGACAGTGTTTCGCAGCTTGGCGAAGTCGCATTGATTCAACATATTGGTATATGGCTAGGGCCTGTAAGCCCAGCTTCGCCGCACGGCATTGGTGACGATTGCGCAGTGCTGGAGCCGATCAATAGTGGACAACAGATTCTGACCGTCGACAGCATCAGTTATGGGCAACACTTTGATGCCAGCGTATCTCCCGAAGATGCGGGCGCTAAGTTGGTCAAGCGTAACCTTAGCGATATTGCCGCTATGGGCGGCACGCCTGGCCCAGCGGTGCTCGCCCTACTCTGCGGGCCCGACGTATGCACTAAATGGCTAGAGCGCTTTTTCTTTGGAATTCGTCAGTGTTGTGAGCACTACAAAATCAGCCTAGTTGGCGGCGACATTAGCAGCCTCGCACAAGGTAATTTCTCTGCGGTATTAACGTTAACCGGGCAAGCGTTGAGACCTCAATTGCGTAGCACCGCGAAGTGTGGCGACTACATCTACGTAACAGGCACCCTAGGCGGAAGCATCTTGGGTAAACATTATCAATTTCAACCGCGCTTAATCGAAGGCCAATGGCTCGCGCAGCATCGCGACTGCAGTGCACAAATGGATTTAACTGACGGACTGGCAAAAGACCTGAAATCCTTGTTGCCGCCAGCTACGCATGCAGCGCTTGATTTAAGCGCACTGCCAATCGCGTCAGCAGCGCATACCTTAGCCAAAACGTCTGGTTGGAGCGCATTGCAGCATGCCTGCTGCGATGGAGAAGACTATGAACTAGTTTTCACATTGGACTCGCTCGCGAACTGCCATGCATTCGAAACGCAATGGTCAGCGCAGTTCCCTAACACCGAGTTGCAGCAAATTGGCAGCATTCGAGACTCTTCCAGCGACGGGCAATTAATCGACTCAGCAACAAACACAGCCTTGCCATGGTCGCATGGTTTTGAGCATTTGAGTGGTTCATGAGCAGCGCAAACACAGACCTACTTCAGCAACTCCGCCAAGGAGTCGTCACGACCTGCGCCGCAGATACCGAACGAATTGCTGGCGCATTCGCATCCTTAGTACCTGAGAATCAGGTACTCGCCTTGCATGGCGACCTCGGCGCGGGCAAAACCACCTTCATTCGCGGCTTAGCTCGCACGTGGAATATTGTCGAGCCTGTCACGAGTCCGACTTTCAATTTATATACACTCTATCAAGGTAGCCGCCAGCTGGTGCATCTTGATGCGTATCGCCTAGCCTCTGGCGCTGATCTGGACGCCCTTATGATCGACGACTTTCTCGCCCCACCGTGGTGCCTGGCGGTCGAATGGCCGGACCGAATCGCCGACTGCTTACCCGACGACACATGGCATCTGTACCTCGATATCGATGCTGACACTGCGCACCGGATTCGCCTCGGCGCTTAAATTTAATGGCGATTGCGTAAGATCTGCTTCGCCCTAGCGAAAGCTGATTTCGCCACGTCCATTGTAACTGCTGGTCCAAAGCGCACTGCTTCCAATTCTTTAAGGGCACCTCGTAGGGTTTCCAAGCGCGGATCATTCTGATCCAACTCAGCCATTTGCACCTGCACACGGTTCAAGAGCCGAGAAGCCATCTTACGGGTTGGATCCAGTCCTTGTGGGCGCCTCAGTAGACGCGAGAAGAGATGCAGCCATTGCAGCCGCGTGCGCCAAAAATAGACCATCACTAAGCAAAGGCATAGTAACACGCCCCCGCTAATAAAACTACCGCGACTGAAGGGGTGCTGCAGCCAGTCGATTAGCGTGGCCCTTGCCTCCTTGAATCTAATAGACAGAGACTTCAATAATTGGTTACCTAAATCGAGCATCGACGTTGCCAATTCCACCTGATCTTGCTGGTCAAAATTCACAATTCGCCGATACCACTGCATACGCAAACTATCGACCCAGGCACTTATGCCGGTTTCCATTTCAAAACTAGCAGGTAAGGACAAATCGGGATTACTTGGGCTCGCTCCAGGGGTCGGATCGACGCGCAGCCATTCTTGTGAGTAAGCATCATAAATTTCAGCCCATGCGTGAGCATCACTGTTGCGCACCACAAAGAAGTCTTCGACCGTATTCCAACCGCCACCAACAAATCCGACAACCATGCGTGCCGGATAGCCTGCATCTCTTGCTAACAGAACAAAGGCACTCGCAAACAGTTCGCAGTGCCCCGCGTCCCCTGCTGTGATCCAAGCAACCACTGGGTCCTCAGTTTGATTTGTGCCATTCGGTGTTAAGGAATATCTAAAATTCCCCCTTAAATGACTGGTGACCAATTGACTATACTCGGCGACCGAGAGCTTGGAAGATTGCCCAATTAAGTCACGATTCAAACGCGTCAGTCGTGCACGATCTTGTTGAGCGATGTCCAGCCCCAAAGTAGTTAGTGGATAACGAAGCATGTCTTCATCCTGAATTTCGACACCTGTCGAGAAGTCGAAGAACGCCTGGTTTTCTGCTGCAGACGCGGGCGCTCGTACATCCCACAATAAATCCTCAATTTGATAGGACACAGCACTTTGCGGCACTAGGTCGAGCCCGACTACATGGAGATCAGGCAAGAGCACTGTATCTTGATCAGTCGGAAAACGCATCGATTGAAATGCACCCGGCAACGGTAAATACTGGCTTATACCACCTTCAAAATAGAAGGTCCATAATTGCGCCTTACGCTGTTGAAGTGGCACCTGCCAATCATCCCAACTCGGTATCGAGCGTAACCGTTCTTGTCGTCGAAATTTCCGCGATTGCGATGATAGTCGAAACTCACCGTCATGATATTGGTCAAGTATTAAGATGCGCCAATACGGCGTCGAAATGATTGCCTGCATACTAGGCGCATCCACTCGCAGTGCGATGCTATGGTCTTCAGTGATCTCCGAGACCGAACCGAGTTTAACGACGTCACTAAATCCAGATTTAGGTTCCGCCTGAAGCTGCATAAAAGGAATTGCCTGCTCCAAATTAAAGCGCGGGATTAATACAAAGAGAGCAGTCGATACACTGACCACAAACGTAAATAACAATGCTACCCACGCTAACACGCGAATATCTACCACCCACCAAACACGGCTGATTAATCTCCTCCAACTAAATCGCTTCCAACTTGGCAGGTAGCGTGACTCCTCAGGGCTTCGGTCCAACAAACAGATCACCAATAACAACGCCATCGCAATTGGTGTGAACAATAAAATCTGAACCGCAAAAAGAAGCGAGACCGTGAGCGCGCCTGAGACCACGATACCAAATAGGCACAACAGAACCAGTTGCAGATCTTCGCGTCGAGTACGTGGCGCAAGCGCCCTGTAGGCTAATAGCAGCATCACCATTCGCATCAAGGGAGGAAAGAAATTGATAAACCCAAATCCAAAGTCCACCAATACGATCACCAGCATTGCAGGTGCAGCAAAACGCCAAAAAATTGGCGGGATTGCAGCAACCATTTGAGGCCGAATAAGTGCAGCAAAAACTGCTGCCATACCAAAAGTGAGGTGAAAGCCGCTGTTTAATTCTAAAGATCCCAGCGCCCATAACGACAATAAGGTCAAGGCACCTCCAAGTAGCCACTTAAGTTGGTGGAGTTCCTCAATCGTTAGTCTGGCCTGCTTGATTCGCATCGACATAAATCGCTATCCCACTCTCCCCGCATGGTCGAAAAGTTAATCGGTTGGTGCGCACATATGAATTAGACTCCATGGATCCCTCTCGCCGTTCAATTCGTGCCAATTGATCAAAAAAGTCATGCAATTCATGGATAGTTCGCACAGGCATCCTATCGGCATCACCAATCACCACTGACTCTAAGCGGCCCAAGTGAAAAAGGTCGTCTGCAAGTGAGCAAGCCAATGAACATAACACTTCAAACTGTTTAGGACTCCACCGCGAGGCATCCGGATCGAGTTGCAGGTGGTAGCCGCTCTCCCCTTCTTGAGCGAGTTGGCGGATCATTAGTCGGCGCATGCGCGCCGTCGCTTTCCAATGCACCAATCGCGGCGGATCGCCTCGCGCATACGGTCGAATATTTAGTAAATCATTGCCTAATCCAGCGCTCTTTCGTGAAACTCCAGCAGAGATGCGCTGACCACCAGGCGCAGCTTGAAAGCTATAATCAATTCGCGCGGGCCAGACAAGTACAGATGCCTCAGAATCACTACCCACCGTTTTTTCCAAAAATCCAAAAGGAAACTGCGATTGTACGCCAGATAAGCGCAATTCAAAATAGCCACGCTGCAGTGGCACGAAAGTCCATTCCAATTTACACGATTCCCCAGCACTCAGCGCCTGCTGCATATAGAGTCTTTCACTCGCTTCGGTCATCTCGGTTTCCACTCTAAAGCAAATCGCCATCGACGGTAAAAATACTTTTTGATTCACTAAATCCACTTCTGCCATGCCGACTTCGCCAACTCTAAGGTGCGTCGGCGCTCGTAGTTCCCACTGTAATTTTCTGAAATTAAACCATGACAATATACCGCTCAGCACCAAACTGCTGAGTAGTAGCGAGAGTGTCAGAAAGAGAATGTTGCTAGACGTGTTATAGGCAGCAAGCCCAAGTCCGAAGGACACGATGATCAAGCACCAGCCGGTCATCGTCAGTCGAGTCTGTAGCATGTGACCAGGTAAGACTTGGCGTAGAAACAGCGGGATAAAGCGAGTTTCTTGCTGCCCTGTCGTAGTGAAAAAATCGGGATCCGACCAGTCGTGCCAATTTTTCAGCTCTGCATTCGCATGTGCCATCAATTTAGAGCAATTCTCCGATTAGGCTGGCTCTGAGATTGCCTCAAGAATTTTCACCAATAATCCCTCTATCGAGCGTCGTTCCTCAAGTGGATCGGACATTGGTTTATTCAGTGCGAGTCGATGACTAAAGACCGGAACGACTAGTTCACGCACATCTTCAGGTAACACAAAGCCACGCCCCTGAGTGAGTGCTCGAGCTTGCGCAGCGATCTTAAGTGAGAGCGTCCCACGAGGGCTTACACCAGACCTAAATGCACGCTCTTCGCGAGTAGCGTGTACAATCTGCACAATATAATCATACATGGAATCTTCGATAAAGACTTCACGGGCATAAGACTGAAGCTCGCTGACCTCGGTGCGGGAGACCACTGCGTCTGCCTCTAGGTGATCATAATGTAGTTTTCCATGCTTCAGTATCTCCAACTCGTATTCACGTTCGGGATATCCTATATTAATGCGCATCAAAAAACGGTCCATCTGACTTTCAGGCAACGGAAAGGTACCCTCGTAATCGACTGGGTTTTGCGTGGCGATAACCATAAAAGGCGGCGGCACGGTATAGGTTTGCCCATCCACCGAGAGTTTACCACGGCCCATCACTTCAAGTAGGCTAGATTGCGTCTTCGGCGTTGTCCGATTGATTTCATCCGCAAGCACGATATTGGCGAAAATCGGCCCCCGCTTGAACGAAAATTCACGCTCCTTCTCATCATAGATCGACACTCCAATAATGTCCGACGGCAGCATATCGCTGGTAAACTGTATGCGTGAAAAAGAACAATCGAGCGAGCGTGCTAAGCAATATGCCAGCGTGGTTTTGCCGAGGCCGGGTAGGTCCTCAATCAGAATGTGCCCGCCCGCTAATAAAGTAATAATCACTTTATCGACCGCGTGGGTCTTTCCTTTGATGGTGCGCTCGATATTCTGGCGCAGGCGGTCGACGACTTCGCGTGCTCTTGGAGCTGGTATCACGGTTTCTTGTTTCATAATCATAACAATGCGAGTCGTTTCCCTAGAAGCAATAGGAAGTATCCTAGTTGGCGGCATCTGCCATCACTTTTTACAGAACTTTAATCGTTTGCTGCGAATCCTCATCTTTAACTGAAATACCCGCTCGACAGCAATGCAGTACGCGATCTTAATCTAATACCACCTATTACTGCTGAGTTCGAATGAAAACTGTATACATTATTGAAGACGAGGAAATCCTGCGGAATCTACTCACTACCTTCTTCGCCACCACTTTCCCTGAATTAGACGTGGTCGGGATGACCGGCAACGGCGGTGAAGGCATCGAGCAATGCCTCAAACTCGCCCCCGACCTGGTGATCGTCGACATCCAACTCCCTGAGGTGAATGGCCTCGAGATCCTGAATCTCCTCAAGCGCAAGTTTCCGGAGATCAAGATTCTCATCTTCACCGGATTAGCCTCCCCACAGACAGTCAAGATCGCTGTGCGTGGCAACGCCGACGGGTTTATTAACAAAATTTCCGGCTTGGCAGAGCTCACTAATGCGATCCACGCAGTGCAGAATGGCGAGCAGTTTTTCAGTCCCGAGATCTACGACCAAGTGGTTCGCATGCGCGAAGAAAATTCAGCTGATCGCTCGGCGTCCTCCGAATAAATCAAAGTTTCTTTCGGAACCGCACTTAGCTACGGCTTGTATTAATCTATACACACTCCAGTATTTCTTTATCTTCATCGAATCTATCCTTATGAAATCAACATCCTGTTTTATCGCACATCGAAAGCTCCACCGCCAAAGTGGTTTTAGTTTAATCGAAATTCTCATCGTAATCGCACTGATTGCGGTGCTCGCGACAGTCGCGATCGGCAATCTCGGTGGCATTTTCAGCGGGCAACAGGATAAAGTTGCAGATATCTTTGTGAAGCAGACACTCGACACTGCACTCGTGCCCTACCGACTCGACGTGGGTAATTACCCGACGACCGAAGAAGGCCTCGCGGCACTGATAAAAGCTCCTGCGGGTAAGGCTGCTAAATGGAAAGGTGCCTATTTGAAGGAGCTTCCATTAGATCCTTGGGACAATCCTTATCAATACCGCTACCCTGGCTCGAAAAACATCAATGCTGCCCGCGGCTACGATGCGTGGTCGTGGGGGCCAGATGGGACCGAAAGCGCTGATGATATTGGCAACTGGTAAGCAAACAGTTGAGGCGGTTAGTACCAAAGGCTTCTCGCTGATTGAGATCGTGTTAGTCCTTGGGCTAATGGCATTTGCTGCGGCAGTGGTGATCACCAATTTTGCCTCTCTTGCCGATCGGGGCGACTCTCAAACCAGCGAAGAAATTCTGCAAGCCGCGGTACGCGAAGCGCGGTTTGTGGCTGCAAGTGAGCGAATTATTACCGAACTTCGATTCGACAAGGAAAACGGCAGCCTGTCCATTTCGAGTGACGCTGGCGTCGGCGAAACCTTTGCACTGAACGAAAGTTTTAGCAAAGACGGCCCAGCAAAAATTCTTTTCTACCTAGTGCCACCCTCCGAGGGCTTGGCACCGCCAATCGATGCCAGTCGCACACGCCTCAAAACCAGTGCCGTCAAATTCGCCCCAGATCGCAGCTCCAGTCCGTTCGTAGTCGACATCGATAGCGGCAGCGGCACGCCGACTCGCCTGGTATTTGATCCCTTCTCCAGTTTGATAGTCACTCCTAAATGAATTCACGCCGCACAGTCTCGGGTTTCTCGCTGATCGAAGTGGTGGTCGCACTGGCCCTTTTTGCGATGGCATCCGTAGTGTTGACCTCATCATTTGTTAACGCCCTGCTCGCCCGTGAGCACGGGCAAAGCAACGATCTCCGCCACGCCGATATCCGTGCTGTGCGCATGCAGCTACTGTTAGAGCCAAATGTGGATGATGCAGAAGACGGCGGTCGCTACGATACACTCAACAATGGCACTGCTAATTGGGAAGCCTCGATCGAGCCGACCAACGTGATTGATTTATTCGAAGTGCAGCTACAAATCGAGTTTAGTGATCCGCAAGAACAACAAGCAGCGTCGCACGCAGAATCACTCTACCTGCTCCGCCCGACTTGGTCTAAGTCCGACGAGCGCTCCGACCTCCTACAGGATAAAAAAGACGATTTACGAAGCTCTCGCGACTTCGACCGATTCTAATGCACGGCCAATCAGAAGACACGACACATTCAGACGCACGAGCGGGCATGAGCCTACTCGAAGTGATTCTCGCAATTGCGGTGGCGGGCTTCGTACTAGCAGCGGCCGTCTCAATGCTCGTCTCGATTAGCAATATCTGGTCTGAACGATCCGAGCGACATTTCTTTGTTGATCACGTCGATGGCGTCACTGAATTCCTGAACGCTACATTTAGCAGTGCAGGTGTCGAAATCGCCTTGAAAGACAGTAGCGAGACCAATGCCGATAGCGTTCAAAGAGATGATGGCGCGGGCAATCAGTTACCAAGTATTTCTATCTCGACGACAGGTAATAATTCAACTCGCAGTGGCACTGACGCGACCACGAGCGACGCCAGCGGCGGACTGATCCGCGCAGCAGACGAACCGGTGGGATGGGCGCGGCCACCTGGCTTTTCAGACAGCAAAGACCCGTTGCTGAATTTCAAACTCACCATAGCACCGCCACTGTTAGTTGGTCTCGAGAATGCACCCCTGCTCGGGATCGATACCTTTCTATATTTTGACGATTCGGAGGGCCTTAGTCTGCTTTGGTATTCTACTTTGCAAGAGGAGGCTGAAGACATCAACGACCTGCGTCGCACCGTCGTCAGCTCATTGGTGACAAAGGTCCAGTATATTTACTGGGACGAACGTTTTGAGAAATGGGAGGAAGAAGATGAACCGATGGATGCCGACGGTAATGATCAATACATACTGCCTCGCTTCCTGAAGCTCACTTTTAAATATGAGGATGAAATACAGGAGCGCACATTGACGGTACCAGTCCCATCAAAGGGCGCATTAATATACTAACATGCGGCATACGATCACACATTTGCAAACACGCAGGAGACCGCTGGTACATGCTAAGCGGCAACGTGGGAGTGTATTGGTGGCGGTTCTCGCCATTATATTAGTGATTACATTTATGGTCACGCGCTTCATGAACGAAGCGGTCAAAGACCTCGAATACCGCGCAATCTTTAACGAACCTTCGGACGTGCGCGCATTTGCCTACGGTATGCTGGAAGTCGCCTTAGCGACGGTTCAAGAAGTCGCCTTGATCGACGATGGTAAGCTCTATGCTGGCGAACAAGGTTGGAGCGATCCGCTCAGCTACGCTGGCATTACCATCCCGAACGGATGGGAAGTCAGCATTAGCATACGCGACGAAGGCGGTAAACTGCCGCTGAATACAATGTCTGAAGATTTACTTAACAAGTTACTCGAAGAACAAATGGACTTTGATTTTGGCACGACTCGCGAGCTTAGTAGCACTTTGAGCGACTGGATCGACGAGGACGACGAGCAACGCCTCAATGGTGCTGAATCGGATGACTATTTACGTAATAATCCAGCGTATCGAGCCGCCAATGCGCCATTACAATCTCTCGAAGAACTGCAATTGCTTAAAATATGGGAGGACGAATTTTTCGACGAGGACGGCTACCCGAATGAACTGTTCGTGCAGCTCTCTGGCCTGGTGTCAGTGACAAATACTGGTTCGGTAAACCTGAATTCCGCTCCCGCGGACTTACTGGAGCTATTGGCCCTTCAGGACGGTTGGCAAGATGACTACCTGTTTGACGGCCTTGAAGAGCCGTATTTAAAAAAGCCACCAGAGTCTGCAGGCAAAATTAGTGGTGTCGAAGTTAACCTACTTCGCGTCACCATTAACCTCAAGCGCGGTGATGTGCCGTTTACTATCAGCGCGCTGGTCGAACCGAATTTCAGTGCGCAATCAAGCTCTGGCTCGGCGACATCTGGCTCAGCACCAGGAGGTGCTTCAGAGGATAAGCCCAAGACAGGCTCAGTCGAAGAGCAGGACGCCATGCAGATACCCTTTAAAATCCTACAATTAAGCGAATACACTCAAGGCGGTCCAGAAACCACATCGGCCCGTTATTCAGTTATGGACATTGGCGAATAAAGCGCTTCCATCTAAGTATTATTGATACCCAGTACCCGTGAAAGACGCCGAACCCACACTGACTCCGACTGAACCTGCCCCGGCAGAGCATGTGCTGGTCTTACCCGGACATCTGTTTTTCATCGAAACCATCAATGCGCCGATCGACTTAGAGCCTGCTGAAATTGCAGATTTCATTGAGTTGAGCCTCGAATCCATTGCGCCGTTTCCTGTTGATCAACTGAATTGGGGCTTCCTCTATAATCAAGACGCTCCCACGATTCTAGTCTATGCGACGCACCGAGACCGCCTCAAGCAAGCAGGCTATACCGAATTACAGAGTTACGCATGGGTGTTGCCAGACTTTGCGACGCTGATTGGCGCATGCTTTCCAGACGAAACCTTAGTCGCACTGGAATCTGCCAACAATCTCAGCCTGCTGCTATTCAATAAGGGCGTGAGCGTCCCTCGCACTGTGCTAGTGGCCTCGCTGAAGGACGGCGACGTTGAGCAAGCGCTCAAAGAACTCATAGCGAGTGCACCCGAACTCCCCAAAGGCGCTGCCACGCTAAGAGTACGTACTGGCGCAATCGAACTGAGCGAACAGGGACTAGCTAGTTTTAATCAGGAATCAGCCGACGATTCACGCAGCGCCCTTGAATATGGCGCATGGACGAGACTGGCACTCACTGAGGCACAACTCTGGCAAGCAGATGTGCGCAGCGCGGATTTCAAGGAGACCGAGCGCAGCGCCCGACGACTAGGCTCGCTACTTATGCGAATTACCGCTTGGGCCGCAGTCTTCGCGCTGGTACTCGTCGGTATCGAGATGCTGCTACTCGCTAGCCAAGCTTGGCTCAGCACGCTGGATAAACAGATCGAAAGCCAGCGCACCGCCGTTCTAACGATCGAAGACAAGCAGGCGTTGATGGTCAAATTGGAGCAAGTCGCTAAAAATGAGCTGCGCCCCATCGCTATCCTTGATGCTGCCAACAACATTCGCCTAAAACAAAATCTCGGTATTGAATATGATAGTGCTGTGGTAGAAGGTGAAAACCACATCACCATTGAGGGTAAGGCGACCAGTATCAACGCGCTAAACAGTTACACTGAAAGTTTAAAGCAATCTGGTCAATTTGCGCTTATTAACGCACCGGAATCCATTACCCGTGCAGGTAAGACCACTTTCACTGTCACTCTCGCGTACACGCACATCGAAGCTGTCGCTCCAGTAGAACCTAAGGTGCCTCAATTAGCTCCCGAGATCACAACACCCACCGAGGAGGACAAAATCTGATGCATAAGATCCTCCAACAAGCGAAGCGACTCTTCCTACGGATGACGGTGCGTGAGAAAAGCCTCACCCTAGCGTTCATCCTCGTTATGCTGTTCATTTGGACGGGGAATCTATTGAAGCGCAGTTCAGCGTGGAACGACAACCGTAAGCAGGCAACGACGGACCTACAGAACCAGCAACAATGGCTCGATCGCAGTGAGCAATTCACCACTGGTCTTGCCAATGCGTTGGAACGTGTGGACCCGAAGAAGACCTATGCTGGTTCGCAGCTATCGGGCCAACTTGACGATATTTTGCGCCAAGTCGCACTGTCTGGCTCGGCGGATATTGACCCTGTGCAAACCCGCGAGGGCGAAATTTTTAATGATCATAACATCCGCATACGACTGAACCGAATATCTATTGCGCAATTGATCAAACTTAACAAACTACTCAGTCAAGAAACACCCTATATCAACATTCAGAGCGTCAGTGTCACCAAAAACCGCCGCAACCCCGAAGAACTGGATGTCCGCTTTAAAATTAACTCTTTCGATCTGAAGAACCCATAAGACGTATCCGTTCGCACGCTTTCAATAATGACAGCCATTATCCGTAAATCCTTCCTCTTGATCAGCCTACTGCTGGCCTTCGTCACTACAGCGAACGCGCAGCAGTCGGGCACGCCTCCGATTGTACCAATCGTGCCACTTGAGCCACGGGTTGATAATCCAGATGAAGTCATTGGTCTGATCGTTCTCAGCGATGAAACTGCGCTGCAAGTGCTTGACATGCTGGAGAAGATGACTGGTAAGATCATCTTGCGCCGCCAAGATATTGCCGCGGTAAAAATCAACTTCAATTCCCGCGGCGAACTCACCAAAGGTGAAGCGGTGCTGGCCCTTGAAAGTTTGCTCAGCCTCAACTCAATTATGCTCACCGATATGGGTGGCCGCTTCATGAAGGCCGTGCCCGCCACCAGTGTGAACAGTCATGTGCCCGAAATGGTTGTCGGCAGCACGCTGGACTTGCCTGCGAGTCAACAAATCTACGCCAAACTGTTCAAGTTCGATTACTTACAGGCCGAAGCGACCAGCGGCAC
>JAFMHF010000017.1 GCA_017854655.1 Puniceicoccaceae bacterium
GCTGCTTTTTTCACTACCTTCTTAGCAACTTTTTTAACCGCCTTCTTTACAGCCTTTTTCTTTGGTGCTGCTTTTTTGGCGACTGTCTTCTTTGTAGCTTTTTTAGGAGCTACCTTCTTCTTAACAGCCTTTTTGGCTGGAGCTTTTTTAGCGATTTTCTTGGTCGCTTTCTTAGTAGTTGTTTTTTTCTTAGGCATAGTTTGTTGGGGGTTAAAATCCGATAATTCGGCTGGTAGAGACTCGAGCGCTGCTCGCAACAGTTCACCCACGCTTACCTTCTTCTGCTTACTCAAGCGGGTAAGTCGCTGACGAAGCTCTGAAGATAAACGCACGGAGATCTGGCGGTGAGAGGATATTTTCAGATTAACATCTGAAGAATCAAAAACACTCACGGCATAGCGAACAACTTCGCTTAGTGAGCGTGCTCCGACTTTCTTTTGTAACTGCTTGAGCTTATCAAGCAGTTCTTGTTGGAGGTCGAAAGTTAAGGGACTAGTAGTTTCGCTACTCATAATTACGTCGCATGCGACACGAGCGAAAATGCAAAGTGTAGCAACAATGTCAATACAATAGATTTACGCAAATATTCCCGCAAAAAAATCAGCCACATTAAACTTACAACACATCAAAAAGTGCCGCAGAAATCGCTGGAACATCCATGTCACATTCGGGATTAAAAACCGCGGCATCGAAAATTAAACCAACGCTTGCTTCCTTAACTTTAAAACCAGTGGAACCTTGGACTTTACCAGCGTCAATTTCTGACAATACGATTTCCTTTACGATATACTGCCCCTGCACTTTCTGAAAGCTTCTTAGCTTGAACTCCGAACGCGGCTCACCATCTACACCAAACACTTTAACTCCAAGTAACCCATAATACATATCGTCTAAAGCGATCTGCACGCCCGAGATTCCATGTCGAGCAGACAATGAGCCTTCAGGTGGCTTCATGAGAAAACGCTGGCCAATACGACTCAAGATATTCGCGGGCCCCTTGTATATATAGTCATCCCAATAAATGAATGGCATTTGCAAATCAAAGGGGGTGTAAATCACACCATCAAAGATAGGCTCAAACAACGCCCCATCTTCAATGCGCGCAAATGGTTCGGCAGGGCCATGACGCATCCATACTTCAGGCGAGATTCCGTTTTGCACGATTAAATCAATCGGAGAAACCTCAACGAGTTGACCGCGCTTTACCGGCTCAGGATATAGTTGAAACCGGCTAACAGGTCCACGCTCATTCCAAGAACCAAACATGACACCATTATATCGGATAGTTCTACTGCTCTTTTTCGGTTTATGCTCTAACTGAAACTTGAAACAGAAATCACCATTCAAGCGTTGCGCTCGAAAAGACGCGATGCGCTTGGCTCCCTCCTCTGCATCAATCTTCTCCATAATCGAAGGTCGCGGAGCACTATCTCCAGCTCGCTGGGCATGAGAGACACTTGGTAACCAGGCATAGAAAAGGCCAGCTGCGGTAAAACCGAGAACAGCTGACCTTAGTCTAAAGAAAAATTTAGGTGTCTTTATGGGATGCATTAATTTGAAGTTGGTACAGTCTCAGTCGTCGACGCTTCTGCGTCAACAACTGGAGCAACCACTTCAACAGACTCGACTATCGCTTCAATTGTTCCCCCTGCGTCTTCGACGACAGCAATAACATCTTCAACCTCAACAACGCCCGTACCTGCAACAGCAGACTCTTCAACCTCAGCAACAGCAGTCTCAGCCGTCGGAGCCACCTCTTCAGCGCTAATTAATTCACCCGCACTGACGATCTGTGTACGATTGGACGCCTCAGATTGATACATAAGGAACAAGCCCAATGCCACTAAGAAGAAAGCAATGATACCATAAATAGTACCCTTAGTCAGTATACTGCTGGTATCCGAACCAAATGCCGACTCAGCCGCACCGCCTCCAAGCGCTGCTCCCATACCTCCGCTCTGGCTAGTGCGTTGCATCAAGACCAGCAAGATGACGAAAGCAGAAATAAGAATAAGAACTAGAGTGAGAAGGCTGATGAATAATGCGCTCATAAAATATCGCGGATGGGAATTAGAAAAGCTTGCTAAATTGCGCAGTGAGCACCCGAGTTCAAGCGATAAATTCAACAGAAACGGCTCTATAGCCAGAAAAAGCCACTGGATCTGATCGCGTCTCCTTATATAATTGATAAATTTCGCTTTGACAGTCACCCCTGACTGCATTTTCTGATGCGCACAAATGGAAAACGCACCTTACCAGAAACTACTCACTAAAGGCCACATTGCTCTTGGAGCGATCCTCACACTTGGAGTCTTCATCCTAATGTCGTTTTTATTGCGCCCATTTACTTTCTCAACTGACCCGACAGTTGCACAGCTACAGGCTTGCTTCACCGCGATCCCGATCAGTGCAACCTTTTGGTTTGCGTGCCACATGTTCATGCTCGTCCTAGTCGATCAGCGTAAGCGCAACAAAGCAGGTAAGTAGATTAAGCTCTAGATAATTTCCAGACAAGGCCGCATCCTGCATTCAGGATGCGGCCTTTTTCATGTGCCTGCCCTTCCGCGATCACTGAGAAACACTTGTTAAGACTCGGTAGAGGTGGCAGTCAGCAGACCTATTGATGAGCATTGGGAATCGAATAACCTAGAGGGACGACTTCCACGTCGTCCGCATTGCCTTTAAACTTACCCCTTGCGGTCAACACTGCGGCGGGCCTTGCCCATCTCAGCACAAAAGTGGCACGATACCCACTGAGTGAGCAACTCTTCGACAATGCAGGACAACGATTATTCCTTGGCGTCAAGCTCTGCTAATTCAGCAGCACGGCGTTTCTTCTCGATATGCGAACCGACCAAGATCGCCAGCTCGTAGAGCCCGTATAGAATCCCTGTCGTCAACGGCAAAGATAAAAAGTCACCTCCAGGAGTTAGCAGCGCCGCAAAGATCATCGTCCCGACAAAAACCGCCCGACGAATCGCTTTCAGCTTCTCAACCGCTAACACTTGTATGAAGATCAAGATCACTATAATTAGTGGAAACTGAAAGATCGCGCCCGTCGCCAAGGAAAACCAGACGACCATGCTATAATATTCCGACGCGGCCAACAGCACCTGAAAGCCCATCACTTGGTTGAACTTAACTGAGAAAGCCAGCGTAAGCGGCAGAATCCCATAAAATGCGACCGCCACTCCTGACAGGAATAAGACAAATGCAGCGAAACAAGCAGGACGCACCACTTTACGCTCTCGATCCGTTAACCCCGGAGCAATGAAGCACGCCATAAAATACAGAACAAAAGGCATCGACAGTACTAAGCCCCCCAACAACGCGATCTGAATAAAAACCGAAAAGACACCCATCGGCTTATACGTAATCAATTTCTCTCCGACCAATTCCGCCGACCCATAAGCCTCAATCAAAGGCATCTGCAGAAAAGCACCAACATATGGCATCAAGCAACCAACAATCACCACGCCGAGGAGAAACGCTAAAATACTACGGCCGACCGTCCAACGAAAATCCTCCAGATGCTCCAAGAAGGACATTCCGCTCTCTTCCGGATCTGGCTCTAACCCATCGTCCCAATTAAACTCACCTTCGTCACTGTTTGAGAACTCACCTTCGTCACTGTTTGAGAACTCATCTTCTCCACTGTTTGAAAAATCGTCTTCGTCACTGTTTGGATATTCCGTCATAGCTATAACATACTTTTGAATAAGACCGCAGTGTAACCGCAACACTGAAAATGCGCCGAATAAATAAATTATCCAATCTGGCCGATTACTCGGCTTCTAATCCATTGACAGGCATGGCGAAATTCATTTGCTACACGATTTCCGCCTGCTGAGAGAATTCAAAAACAGATTACCTCAGCAATCAACTCGATCCAATCTAGGTCGTTTCTTATGCCAGCTAAAAAAGCAAAAAAAGTCACAAAAAAAGCAGCCAAGCGCACAGTCGCGAAGGCAATTAAATACAGCTACGACTTCGGTCAAAAAACTGATGGTAGCTCCAAACTCCGAGAACTTCTCGGTGGTAAGGGTGCCAATCTCGCTGAGATGGCCCGTATTGGCCTGCCAGTGCCACCAGGCTTCACGATCACCACTGACGTCTGCTCTTACTTTTACGACAACGGTCGCAAATATCCAAAGACACTCGCTGCTGAAGTTAAAGCTTCGGTTGCTGTGATCGAAAAGGAAGTTGGCAAAAAGCTCGGTGCTGAAAAGAACCCACTCCTGCTCTCCGTTCGCTCCGGCGCTCGCGAGTCCATGCCTGGCATGATGGACACCATTCTTAACCTAGGTCTCAACGACAAGACAGTTAAGGCACTCGCTAAAGAATCCGGCAACCCAGCATTCGCATACGATTGTTATCGTCGCTTCATCCAAATGTATGGCGATGTCGTCATGGGCGTTCAAGCGGTCAACGAAAACGACCACTGCCCATTCGAAGCGATCCTCGAAAAAATCCGTAGCGAAGCTGGCGTTGAACTCGACAATGAGCTTACAGCTGCTGACCTCAAAGAGCTGATTAAGCGCTACAAGGCAGTCATCAAACAACGCACTGGCACCGCGTTCCCACAAGATGCTTACGAGCAACTCTGGGGTTCCGTCAGCGCCGTGTTCAACTCATGGCAAAATGAGCGCGCGACACTTTACCGCCAGAAATACGGCATCCCAGCAGCTTGGGGCACCGCTGTTAACGTTCAGGCTATGGTCTTCGGTAACATGGGTGACACTTGCGCAACAGGTGTTGCTTTCACACGTGACCCTGCAAATGGTGAGAAAGTCTTCTACGGCGAATATCTCATCAATGCTCAAGGCGAAGACGTTGTGGCAGGTATCCGAACTCCAAATCCGATCGCACAGCTCAAGGACGAAATGCCACACGCGCACGCTGACCTCGAAGCCGTTCGTAAAAAACTCGAAAAGCACTTCAAGGACATGCAAGACTTCGAGTTTACCGTTGAAGACGGTAAACTATGGATGTTGCAGACTCGTAACGGCAAGCGCACTGGCCTCGCGGCGGTTCGTATCGCAGTTGAGCTGGTTAAAGAAAGGCTGATCGATCAAAAGACTGCACTTCTTAAGATCCCTGCGGACTCGATCTCTTCCCTGCTAGTGGCGGTCTTCGACCCAGTTGCAGTGAAGAAGGCGAAGGTCCTGACAACTGGTCTTCCAGCTGGTCCAGGTGCTGCCTCTGGTAAAATCTGCTTCACCGCTCCTGAAGCTGAAGCAGTTGCTGCTCAAGGTGGTCGCGCAATCCTTTGCCGTGTTGAAACAACTCCTGAAGACCTTCGCGGCATGATCGCAGCGGATGGTATTCTCACCTCTCGTGGCGGTGTTTCTTCTCACGCTGCACTGGTTGCTCGTCAGATGAATAAGGTCTGCGTCTGTGGCGCGTCTGCAGTCATCATTAGCTACGGTGCTGAAACACTCAAAATCGGCAACAAAACCTTCAAGAACGGCGACGATATTTCTATCGATGGCACAACTGGTGAAATCTTCGCTGGTGCAGTTGCAACCGCTCCCTCTGAAGTTGACCAAGTGCTCAACGGTAAGTTGAAAGCCAAGGACAGCTATACATTCCAAATGTATGACCAAGTGATGAAGTGGGCTGACAAACATCGCAAGATGGGCGTTCGCACAAATGCTGACTCTCCTGAGCAAGCCATTTCCGCGATCGCTTACGGCGCTCAAGGTATCGGACTTTGCCGCACAGAGCACATGTTCTTCGAAGGTGATCGCATCACATTCATGCGTCAGATGATTCTTGCAACTGACGAAAAAGAGCGCCGCGCAGCACTCAAGAAGCTTCTTCCATTCCAACGCAAGGACTTCACAGGTCTCTTCAAGGCAATGGGCGGTCTTCCTGTAACCGTGCGTTTGCTCGACCCACCTCTGCACGAGTTCCTCCCTCACGATGAATCCTCCAAGCGTGAGCTTGCGAACTCCCTCGGCGTAAATGTTGACGTGATCTCAAACCGCGTGCACGCACTCCACGAATCCAACCCAATGCTTGGCCACCGTGGTTGCCGTCTCGGCATTTCCTATCCGGAAATCACCGAGATGCAGGCACGTGCGATCTTCGAAGCCGCTGCAGCTTGCTACAAGCTCAAGAAGCCAATCAAGGTGATTCCTGAAGTCATGATTCCTCTCGTCGGCTTCGCTGATGAGCTCAAGAATCAAGTCGCAGTGGTTCACCGCGTCGCCGCTGAAGTCATGGAGAAGAAGGGCATCAAGTTCAAATATCTCGTCGGTACAATGATCGAAGTCCCTCGTGGCGCTTTGACCGCTGATGAGATTGCTGAAACTGCAGAATTCTTCAGTTTCGGAACCAATGACCTGACTCAGACTGGTCTCGGCATGAGCCGTGATGATGCAGGCACATTCCTCGGCAATTATAAGGATCTCGACATTCTTCCACAAAACCCATTCGCATCCATCGATGCTGCGGGGGTTGGCCAGCTCGTTGAAATCGGCGCACAAAAGGGTCGCAAGACTAAGAAGAACTTGAAACTCGGCGTTTGCGGCGAGCATGGTGGCGATCCAGCTTCCATCGAGTTCTTCCACAATGTCGGCCTCGACTATGTTAGCTGCTCGCCCCCTCGCGTGCCAGTTGCTCGCCTATCCGCTGCACAAGCAGCACTTAAGGCGAAGCAGTAGTCTGGATCGAATCAGTCACATTTAAGTTCAAAAGCCCTTCGGTTCGCCGAAGGGCTTTTTTTGGTTTATCGTCGAGAACTGGGAAAGCCTAAAGAAGAGAGGGCGACTCGCCCTCCTTCGCAGCAACACAGGATCAACGTGGGCGAGTCGCCCACAATCCTATTTTAATCGCTCAGGTAGACCACCATAAGGATGCCTTCGACGCGAAATGACGAAAAGCTTTTTTTGTTTCACGTCATCCGAAATCCGCACGCATACCAGAATCATTTATTTTCGCTTGCTGGAGGGGCGTTTGAATGACTATTTATATATCATTCCAAGATTGCCGAGCCAGGCTCAGCAGTAAAGTCGCACCACTCCTAATCATGGCAGACTACTACATCCGTACACCCGACCGCGAGGAATCTCGTGGCCCCTTCGAAGCTTCACAACTTTTGACCTTAGCTGAAGCGGGCCAAATTACAGAGAATACCCTCCACTACGACGAAAACAAAGAAGAGTGGACCCCCATTGGCCTAAACCAGCAACTCAAAGCAGAGGTTTTCCCTGAAAACGAAAAACTCTCGCTTAAAATTAATCCGCCAGAAGAAGCATCAACCCAAGCTGAAAATGATTCAGCTGAGCAAGGCGGCATCAAAGTCACCGACATGCTCGCGGCAGCCGAACGCGACTCGGAAGAGACACGCCACTTAAAAAAGAGAGAAGAAAGCTTTCATAAAGCCGCAGCACTCTCAACCAGCAGTCTCGGCCTGATGATGATGCTCTCGGCAGTCGCCCTGCTCGCACCGCATTTTTCGGCCATCAACGAAGCGATCACAGCAGGAGAAGTCAGCACGATCTTCAACTACCCATTCATGATTGTCGGACTTTTTGATTTCATCATGGCGGCGATGTTGTTCCTCGCCGTCACTGAGGTCTATCCGCTGCTACGTGGCCGCGCCATGCTCACCCTTGGCTTCGGCATTTATGTCGGCTGGGCGCTCGGCGACCCGATCATCCTAATCGCATCCGCTGCGGCTGGTTTTGGAATTTTCTACGCAACCATCGCGCAAAGCTTCTCGACCATGCTCGTGGCCGTGGCACTTGGCATCGGCGGTAACGCAGCCCTTGCCTACTTAGCCATTATCGGCCACTTCGCAGGATTTTTCGATAGCATTATTTCGAGCTAATACCGTCTAAATAAAATTAGTAGCTAATTATTTTGACAAACAAAGAACACGCCGTGTCTCAGCAAACAGAGGTCAACTGGTCAGTGCGCATTCGCAAGCAATTGTCGCGCACCCGCGACCTGATGGACAAAGATATTTGGGAGCTAGAGCACCTCGGCCGTCAAACAGCTCGCGCTCGCTTCTATCTTTTACTGCGCATCCTCACGCTCACATTTCAAGGGCTCCGCCGAAATAAACTACCAGTTCAATCGGCTGCGTTAACCTTCTATTCACTAATCGGCATTGGCCCGCTCATCGCACTGGGTATTATGGTCTCCAGCTTCGTGATCGACCAATCTCCTGCGAATCCGAGTAATGGCGAGTCACCCGCCGAAAACCGTGCAGTGGCATGGATTGAAACTGCGATCACCTACGCTGCACCTCAACTCTCAATCGATACCAACGATGATGATATCGATAACGCTGAGTTAGCTCCTGAAATTACCGAGATGATCAATAGCTTCATCGCGGCGGCACAGTCCGGCACCGTCGGCGTCGTCGGTTCGCTCATGTTGTTCGTGATCGGCATCCAAGTACTCTCCTCAATTGAAGCCTCGTTCAACTCACTCTGGGGTGTCGATCAAGGCCGAAAAATCGGTGAGCGCATCGTGGTGTATTGGACTTTTATCAGCCTCGGAGCAGTCATGGGCGCGGCAGCGCTCACCTTGGTCACGGTCACAAAGATCGCACAATTAATGGAGTATCTGCCCTTCGGCGGCGAATTTCTATCCCTTGCCCTCTTTTTGAGCCCGATCATTGCTTTTATTCTAATCACTACACTGCTGGCGGTCTTCTTCCGTTTTATCCCCAATACACAAGTCAATTGGAAGGCAGCCTTCACCGGAGCAACTCTAGTCGTCATATTGCTCCAGCTTTATAATATGCTCTCATTTTTATATGTGCAGCGTGTGGTCGATACCCGCAGCCTCTACGGCTCAGTCGGCATCATCGTCGTGCTCATGCTTGGGCTCTACGTCTTTTGGTTACTCATTCTATTTGGAGGTCAGATAACCTACGCAGTGCAAAACGCCGATTATCTGACAAATGAGAATGCCTGGCAGAAAACCAGTGAACACACTCAAGAAATCATTTCACTGGCTGTACTGATTCTGGTCGGCAAGCGCTTTCAGGCCGGTGCTTCCCCCTCGCGCGCTAGCGAACTCCACAAACAGCTTCGTGTGCCCAACCACATATTAAATTCAAGTATCAACCGACTGTGCGAACTCGGCTACCTCACCGCAGTCGCCATCAAATCAATCGAAGACGAACGCGACCATGCCTACCAACCAGGGCACCCGCTTGAATCGATTACCCTCGGCGCATTTAAGCAGACATTTCAATCTTACGGGAACAATGATGGTGCCGAACTAGTCGTGCAGCACACGCCCGAACTGCACACTTATTTAGAGGGAATCATCAGTTTGAAGGACTGCCCCAAGGCCACACTCACGATCCGCGACCTAATTAGGGGCTAGTCACACAAATCCAATCTGTCGCGAATCCGTTGACATACATGTAAGCAAGGGATTGACAGGTCATAAACTGCATCTAACCTCCCCGTTTTCTTACTTCCTTTGTCATGATTTCTTGGATCCAAAACCACCTCATCCGCCACGGCCGCTGGATATTCCTCACTCTTTTGTCGGTCATCATCGTCGCCTTCGTTTTCACGATTGGTAACACGCCAGGTTGCACATCCGACCAAAGCGCTTACCGAGAGCAAAACTTCTATGGTTATGACCTCAATTCACCTCATGAAATGGGCATTATCAGTGAAAAAGTTTCGCTGAGCGCGATTCTCAACACAGGTCGTCCGATCCAGAACGAACAACAATTCCAGTCGCAACTGACTAGCCGTATCGCTCTGCTGTACTTAGCCGAGGAGATCGGCGTGCCAGCCCCCAACCAGAAGACACTTGAAAGCTACATTATGACCAAAGCTGCCTTCAGAGGCGCCGATGATCAATTTAGCCGCGATGCCTACACCAGCTTCGTCGACAACCTCGAATCCAACCCGCGCACGCCGCAAGGTCTTTTCGCTGTCGTCCTCGAAGAGGACTACCGTATCGATCAAATCGGCAGCGCCCTCTCTGGGCCAGGCTACCTACTGCCTTCCGAAGCACTGGCACAAACACAGCGCAATGAAACATCCCTTAAACTGGTAACTGCCGAAATCAACTATGCTGCATACACTCCGGAAGTCACACCCTCTGAGGAAGCGCTGAAGGCATACTACGCTGCCAACAACAGTCGCTACGAAATTGCTGAGCGTATCCAAGCCAGCTATATTACCTTTTCCGCAGCCAAGTATGCCGACCAAGTCATCGCAGCTGCAGAGTCTGATCTGCGCCCACACTTTATTGCGAACCGCACGCGCTTCATCGCAGCCTACGAGGCCGCTCAACCAAAAGCTGAAGACCCTGCTGCAGAGACACCTGCAGTCACTTTTGATAATGTACGCGATGCGGTTGCGGCCGACCTCGCAACTGAAGCAGCTCAGCGCTTGGCCAACGAAGCCGCACAGAGCTTCGCCTATGCGCTTTACCGTGATAATATAGAACAAGACTCCGCTGCCTTCAACAAGCTGCTCAACCAGTCTGACCTGACACTCACAAAGATTGCGCCTTACACCGCTGAAGGTGCTGCTAACCGTGCGCTATCAACCGAGATGCTCGAATCCGCCTTCGCACTTTCCAAGAGTCGCTACTTCTCAGACGCCTATGCGATTGACGGAGGCTTCGGTGTGCTGATCTACACAGGTCGTATCGCGCCAGAGATCCCAGCCTTCGAAACAGTCGAAGCAGTTGTCACTGCCGATTATACTGCCGAAGAAAAACGCCGTCTGTTTAACGAAAATGGCGAGCGCTTGGAAGCAGCGCTCAAAACCAAAATCGCCGAAGGCAGCACCTTCAGCGAAGCTGCGGCAGCACTTGACCTCAAAGTCACCCAGAACGAAAGCTTCAAAATTGGCGAGGCACCACGCACATTTAATCAAGCTGCCCTGCAAAAAGCACAAAGTATGAGCGCCGGAGACATCTCGCCAATGTTAACTAGCGGTGCCATCGGCACCTTCGTCTATGTCGAAGAGAAAAGCGTTCCCGAAATTACATCGGAGGACGAAAACTTAGTGCAAGCACGCAGCTTCCTGCAACGCTACGCATCTTATGTCAGCTCCAATGCACTCGTCAGCGAGTTAGTTGCTCGCGGTATCAGCGAAGATGCAGCAGCCGAAATAATCGACGAGCAGTAAGCCAAACAGAGACTCTTTAAAAAAAATCAGCTTCGTCCTTAACCGGACGAAGCTTTTTTGTACCCGACTCTCAGCCCTCAAAAGGCTACTCCAACAGATCTAGTACTAGGCGTTAAGCACATTAAATCGTGCGAGGATTAGGAACGACACAGAATAATAGCTAGAATCGAAACTAGTCTGCTGGGTGAATCCTCAACCCAATCCGCGCTGACTATCTGCAGTAAAGTCCAAAAAAGTCTTCACCACACGATGCTCAATATCTTCATTGGCGCGCAACCACTCGACTGCCTGACTGCGGTTCAGGCCGTCTTTAAAAAATGCTTTAAACATACGGCGCGCTAAAGAAATCTCTTCTTTACTATAACCAGCACGTTCGAGTCCGACCTTATTAATCGTGCGCGCGACTGCTGGATTTCCATCGCTGATCACATACGGTGGTACGTCTTGCACCACCTTCGAAGTCGCACCAACCATTGCGCGTGTGCCGATTCGACAGAATTGATGAATACCAGCACCCCAGCCAATATTGGCATAGTCATCAACGATCACGTGACCACCCAGTGCGGCATGGCTACTCATCACCAAATGATCACCGACCACGCATTCATGGGCAATGTGGCTGTAGGATAAAATGTTATTATGATTGCCGACCACCGTCAGTTGCTCGGCCGACGTGGCACAGTGCACTGTGGTAAACTCGCGAAAGACATTGTGCGCGCCAATCTGCAAACGTTGCACGCCACCCTGGTATTTCAAATCATGAGTTTTGCCGCCGATATATGCATACGGATGGACCTCATTACTTTCCCCCATCGTGGTCACACCATCGACTGTCGCGTGGTGCATCACCACGGTGCCTTTGCCGATTTTGACTTGCGCACCGATATACGCATAGGCGCCGACACTGACACCTTCGTCAAGTTCGGCACCCTGCTCTATAATTGCAGAAGGATGAACGTCTGTAGCCATTTGATTTGTTTCCCTTATTCCGAAACATCTGCCAGCATGAACATCAGCTCAGCACTGGAAACAACCTTACCGCCGACGGTGCAAACACCAGTCGCAGTCGCGATCTTATTACCCCGAATCTTGACAAGCTTCACACGGATCTCGACTGAGTCGCCCGGCTCCACCGCTTGACGGAACTTGACCTTGTCCACACTCATGAAGAAGGCGATTTTGTTCTCCTCAACGGGCAATTTACGCAGCAGCAAAACACCAGCTGCCTGCGCCATGGCTTCGACTTGCAAGACACCAGGCATCACTGGACGGCCTGGGTAATGACCTTGGAAATACGGTTCGTTAATCGTGACATTCTTCAATGCTACCAATTCATCTTCGCTCACCACCTCAATCACGCGATCGATCATAATGAAAGGATAGCGATGCGGCAACAGATCCATCACACGACGAATATCCATTACTGTTTCAGGCGCATCCATTACTGCGGCGGCCTTCTTAGGCGCTACAGCTTTCTTTGCTCCCTTGATCTTATCCAGCATTTTCTGGCGAAGTACCTTAGAGAGTTCCGCATTCAGCGCATGACCCGGTCGCACCGCAATAAAGTGTGCCTTAATCGGCATGCCAACCAACACGATGTCACCGACGATATCGAGAATCTTGTGACGGACGAATTCTTCCTTAAAGCGAAGCGGTTCCTTAGAGAGAATTTTATCCCCCTTGATCACGATAGCACTGTCGAGACTGCCTCCTTTAATCTTACCAAGCTTCAGTAGCTCTTCAATATCTTCATAAATAGTAAAGGTGCGAGCTGGTGCGACCTGTGCCACATACGACTCAGGATCAATATCGAGGCTCAGGTGCTGCGTGTGAATGCCACGATCATCTGTGGATGTGCACGTCACCCGGAAACCATCGTGTGGCAGCGCAATGATCGAGCTAGCCCCACGAGTTACGGAAATCGGCTCATCCAGTACGAAATACTCACGCTCCGCATCCTGCTCAACTGGTTCGGCTTGTTGGATCAAATTCACAAAATGCTTGGCAGAACCATCCAGAATCGGCGGCTCACTGGCATCCATTTCAACAAGAACATTGTCCACCCCACAGCCGTTCAATGCACTCAGGACGTGCTCCACGGTATTAACCTTCGCATGCCCATCAGCAATCGTGGTGCTACGCACTAGATCGGTCACGAATTCAACCAATGGCTTCAGCTCAGGTTTGCCAAAAAGATCCATGCGCTGAAAGACGATGCCGTGATTCACCGCTGCTGGTTTCAAAGTCAGTTGAACTTCTTCGCCCGTGTGCAAGGACTTACCACTGATCGAAACTTCTCTGAGAATGGTGCGTTGCTTCATACTATTTATAAATATACGGCTCTGTGACAGAGAGGCGGTCAAGCGAGCCAAAGCGGATTAAACTACGAGAAGCGGGCTATATGTAAAGCATGGGTTTTAAGCTGAATTTAGCCCATTTTAATCACCGGAGCACGGAGACTGGTGGTAATCTGAGGCAATTCGCCCCGCAGAAGCCGATCTACTGAAAAATTACTTTGCCTCTCCCGCAAGTGCCTATTAGCTCCGACACCTTAATTTTACCACTAAAATGCTCGAAAATCTTACAGACAAATTGGGCTCAGCCCTACGAAACCTTCGCGGCGTTGGCAAACTCAGCGAAGACAACATGGCCGAGGCACTCAAAGAAGTGCGTAAAGCCCTACTCTCGGCCGATGTTCATTTTAAAGTGGCACGCGAGTTTGTCGCCAATGTTCAGGCGCAATGCGTCGGTCAGGAAGTACTGAAATCAGTTACCCCTGGCCAACAAGTCATTAAAATTATCCACGACGAGTTGGCGAAGCTTCTCGGCGAAGGGGCCACTGACCTTGAAGACAAGAAGCCGCTGCGCATCATGATGGTCGGCCTGCATGGCTCAGGTAAGACCACCAGCAGTGGTAAGCTCGCCCGCTACCTCGCCAAAAAACGTGCATACCGCCCCGCTCTCGTCGCCTGCGATGTCTATCGCCCCGCCGCGATTGATCAGCTCGAGATGCTGGCCAAGAACGAAGGCTGCACCTTCTACGGTGATCGCGAAGAGAAAGACGTCATCAAAATCGGCAAGCGCGGCCTCGAGGCTGCGAAATCCGCTGACGCTAACCTGATTATTTTTGATACCGCTGGTCGTCTCCAAATCGACACCGATCTAATCGAGGAGATCAAGCAACTAAAGGATGCCGTCCAGCCCGACGAAATTCTACTCGTTGCCGACTCGGCACTCGGTCAAGAGGCGGTCAATGTCGCTAAGCACTTCCACGAAGCTGTCGGCTGCACAGGTATTATTCTGACCAAGCTCGATGGTGATGCCCGCGGCGGCGCGGCACTCTCGATGAAGTCCATCACTGAAGTGCCGATCAAATTCATGGGGCTTGGCGAAAAGCCAGACGAATTCGAAGTCTTCCATCCAGATCGCCTCGCCTCTCGTATCTTAGGTATGGGTGACGTCGTCTCCCTCGTCGAGCGCGCGCAGGAGAACATCGATGAGAAGGAAGCTGAGCGACTTGCAGAGAAAATGCGCAAGGCCGACTTCAACCTCGAAGACTTCCTCTCGCAAATGCAGCAGGTTAAAAAAATGGGTTCACTCGGCTCCATCGTTGGTATGCTCCCCGGCGCCAGCGGCATCCAAGTCGGCGACGAAGAGGAAAAGAAAATGGCCCGCACCGAAGCCATCATTCTCTCGATGACTTTGAAAGAGCGCCGCCAGCCACGAATCCTTCGTGGCAATCGCCTCAAGCGCATCGCCGATGGCTCCGGCGTTCAAGTGCGCGACGTCAATGCACTGCTCAAGCAATTCGGGCAGATGCAAAAGATGATGAAAATGATGAACGGCGGCAAAGGCCGTAAGATGATGAAAGCCATGAAGGCGCAAATGGGAGAAGGTGGCGGCATGCCCGGCCTTCCTGGAATGTAGTCACTCAAGGGTTTTAGCACCAAGCCAAACACGCCATGTCAACAGACACCCCCCTGCACTCTCAACTCAACGATCTCGCCAGTGTTTTGCTGTCTGAGCAGCAAATCAACACGCGCCTAAAAGAGCTCGGTGCTGAGATCAATGCAGCCTATGCGGGTCGTGAGATCGCCGTCATCGCAATTATCAATGGTGCGGTGATCTTTGTCGCCGATATCATTCGACAGCTGAATATCCCACTGCGACTCGACTGCATCCGCGTCTCAAGCTATCACAATAGTGCATCGCCTCAGCAAGCGCCAGAAATCATCGACCGTATTCGCCTCAACATTGAAGGTGCCGATGTACTACTGATGGACGACATTCTCGACACCGGCAACACACTCGCCGCTGTCTCCAAAGTGTTACAGAGCATGAATCCAGCTAGCCTCAAGACCTGTGTGCTGCTCGATAAGAAGGCCCGCCGCGCAGTTGAATTCGAAGCAGATTTCGTGGGTTTCGAAATCCCCGACGAATTTGTCGTCGGCTACGGTCTCGACTTCGCCGAGCGCTACCGCCAACTCCCTTGCATTGGTGTCCTGAAACCCGAACATCACAGTATTTAATCTTTAGTAACACACTTCGCCTGTTACTTTTCAAGTCTCAGCCCTCAGCTCTCTCACTGACACATGTCCACAACACACGACAACCGCCGTATTGCCGGTAACCGCCCACTCTTACCGCCAGCAATTCTGATCGAAGAAATTCCGCTCACTGAAAGAGCGACAACCGTGGTCGAGAACGGACGCGCCGAGAGCGAAGCCATCCTCAATGGCAACGATGATCGCCTGATCGTCGTCGTCGGCCCGTGTTCGATTCACGATACCAAAGCGGCAATCGAATACGCCGAGCAACTGCTGCCTCTCGCGGAGAAGTATAAAGCCGATCTACAAGTGATCATGCGCGTGTATTTCGAAAAGCCACGCACGGTGGTGGGCTGGAAGGGGCTCATTAACGACCCCAACATCGACGGCAGCTTCGAGATCAACTCCGGCCTACGCATCGGCCGTAAACTACTGGTCGACATTGCTGAACTCGGCCTGCCGACCGGCGCTGAATTCCTCGATACCATCATTCCACAGTTCATCGCCGATGCTATCGCATGGTCCGCCATCGGCGCACGTACCACCGAGAGCCAAGTCCACCGCGAACTCGCTTCTGGCCTCTCCATGCCGGTCGGTTTTAAAAACGGCACCAGTGGCAACGTGCAAATCGCAATGGATGCGGTGCGCTCTGCGGCCCAGCCACACTGGTTTCCGTCCGTCACCAAGCAAGGCGTGACCGCAATTTTCCAAACAACTGGCAACCCATCGGCACACCTAATTCTACGTGGCGGCAACCGTACAGGCCCTAACTACGAGGCCAAGGATGTCGAACCGATCTTAGAGCAACTCGCCGCCGTCGACTTGCCGCAAAAGCTGATTGTCGATTGCAGCCACGGCAACAGCAACAAGGATTACACCCGCCAAACCGCAGTCGCCAAGACACTCGCCGAACAAATCTCAGCAGGCCAACATGGCATCGCCGGAGTCATGCTTGAAAGTCACCTCGTCGGCGGTCGCCAGAACTACGACGTAAATGGTGACAATGTCTATGGCCAGAGCATCACCGACGAGTGCATCGACATGCCAGCCACTGCAACCATTCTCGAAGAACTCGCCAAGGCGGTGCAAGCACGACGTAAAGCCTAGACTACTTTAGTCGTCACATCCGCCATCATCATGGCAATTACTAAAGACATCATCGGCACAACGATGACAGTCTGACACGACTTAGAGCCGAGCCAAGACGAGCTGCTATATGTGCATGCCTAGCCTTTATAACGATCCGCTAATCGGAACATTGATACCAGGCTTACGACCTGTGCGTTTCACGCGCTTCGCTTTCAACTGACCACAGCCGGCTGCGACATCAATCCCACGACGTTGGCGAATGGTGCTCGGAATGCCCGCGTCTTGGATGATTTTCTGGAACGCTTGTGAACGTTCCTCTGTCGGCATCGTGCCATCGAAACCTTCGGTCGGATTGAGCGGGATTAAATTCACATGCGCATCCATTCCTCTTAACAGTTCTGCCAACCGCTGCGCATGATCGTCGCTATCGTTCACGCCGCCGATGAGAGTCCACGCAAAGAACACTCGGGCACGCTTGATCGCTGAATACTCGCGGCACGTTTCGAGTAACTCAGCCAACGGCCAACGCTTGTTAATTGGTATTAACTTTCCTCTTTCTTCGTCACTGGCGCCATGCAAGCTCACCGCCAGTGAATAGCGTTTCGGGTGGCGGGTCAGTTTCTGAATGCCAGGAATATAGCCCACCGTGCTGATCACCACACGCGCCGGCCCAATATTCATACCACGATCATCGGTGATGATATCCAGCGCCTCCATGGTTGGCTCAAAGTTATGTAACGGCTCGCCCATCCCCATCATCACGATATTACGTAAGGTACTCCCCTGAGTGCGGCGCAGTTCACGCTCGACGTGATGCGCCTGTGCCACGATCTCGCCAGCAGTTAAATGCCGCGAAAAGCCCATCTGCCCAGTGGCACAAAAGACACAGCCCATCGCACAACCGACCTGACTGCTCAGGCATGCGGTATAGCGCCCGGGAAAGCCCATCTGCACGGACTCCACTTCGGTGCCATCGTGCAGACGCAGAAGATACTTCCGCGTAAATCCGTCCGAACTGGCCGTATCATCAACTAGTTTCATTGCACAGGGCTTGACCGCCTGCTCACTCGCCAACCAACGCTGAAGCGGTGGTAGGATGCCTTCCGCTGACCCTAAATCATTTCGAAGCAGGCGACGTTGCACGGCCCTAAACAGGGGCTTCGCATGCACCGGGTTGACTCCTGATTTTGCAAGCTGCGCTTCTAGCGCCTCATAGCGCAGACCTTCCAACGAAAAATTCATACCGTCATTGCGTGGATGCAGATCGTATCCGCGTCAACTCCGTAAAACCCAAAACATACAGAAGTCACTCTCATGCATCGAATTAACTCTCATTTTTAAACTGATAGCTCCTAACGACTACGATTGACATTCCGGCATCCTAACTGCATATTAAACACCTAAGATTTAGACCAATCCTGGTCGAAATCATCAATCAACGACGTATATATATATTATCATGGAACTCAAAAAAATCACACTTCTCTTCTCTGTCATCGCACTTGCAAGTGCTAGCTTCCTCACTGGTTGCGGCGAAAAAAGTGATGCAGACAAAGCAGCGGATGCGGTTGAAGAAGCAGGCGACAAAGCTGCTGACGCAGTCAAAAGCATCACAGACTAAGAACTCCAATCGGATTCATCACAAAAGGCGCTCTTTTATAGAGCGCCTTTTTTGTTTTTCGCCTAGCCTCAGCCTAAAGTCTCAACTCATTCTGGATTGCTCATTCTCCAAAATCCTGAGATTGCTCTGGCACTACGAATCGACTAACTTTTTACATCTCTTCCTAAATCCAAAAACAACCGACAAACTATTATGGCAAAATCACTCGACGCAAAAAGTAAGACCAAGAAAGCTCCACAAAAAACAGCTAAGGAAAAAAAAGAGGCTAAACGCCTAAAGAAGAAGGGCCAATAATTAGTTAATTCGGCCGTATGGAGCATCAGTCTCCCATGCCATCTACATATGCTATCAAGCCCAGATAGATTAAACCCCACCCCTCCGAAGAGAGATGGGGAGTTTGTTTTTTACCTGACTAGTTACCCCTAACTAACATATGAAAAAGCCATGCATTGCATGACGCTTTATGTAATGCCTACGCCGGAGAAGAAGTTCCCGAAAAATGGAGTTTTTTTTATTACTGGAAAACCAGTCATATATGCGGATGAAAAACGACCCGCTTCGCTACTAATAAACAGTTAAAGGAGTGTGGGCGACTCGCCCACGTCCACCAACGAGGGCGGTTCGCCACAATGAACAGTTAAAGGAGTGTGGGCGACTCGCCCACGTCCACCAACGAGGGCGAGTCGCCCTCACTCCATTACAAAATACATGCATAAAGGCTGGGAATCGAATGATGCAATGGAATTGGGACAATCCCGAAGCACGGCAAACATCCGTAGCGACTGGCTTTATGCCAATGCCAGAATCTGGATCACACCCGCTCATACAGCGTGCTGTAGAGCATTTCGGCGCTATAGGTTTTACGCGCGACCTGTTTGAAACTGGTTGTGGCTAGGATGGCCTCAGCGGGTGGCACAGTGCGGGCGGGGATCTTTGCCACGCAGCGAAAGAAGGCATACAAAATGGTGAGCCAGATACGGGCGCGCAGTCGTCGCCAACCACTGGCGGGAATCTGAAAGTCCGAGAGGATCCATTGAGCGGACGGTGAACTGGCGTGCTCTAGCGCTGGCACGATTTGCTGTACAGTGGCGGCATCGAAGTTATCGAAAAAAAACAAAGTGACGATCAAATCGTAGCGACCTTCGGGCAACTGCTCTGTGGTCATGTCCGCCTGCCGAAAGGTAATACGAGCAGTGTCGATGCCTGCGGCTTTGAGCCTATTTTGTGCCACCCGCAACATCGCAGGGCTTTCATCTAGCACAGTAATCAGTGTATTGGGAAACTGTTGAGCGAACGGCAGCAGAAAGGAACCGTTGCCCTCCCCGACTAAGAGCGCGTGTTGAATCGCTGGCCCTTCAGCAAGGCACTTGAGATGCGCCAGGCGTGCATCCAAGAGCGGACGACCGATCGTCACGGATTCGATCAGTTTATAGAATCGCGCGATGCTGGAGTAGGACATTAAAAGGATTTTTGGAGGGAAACGCTCCGTCGTTTCCACTGAATTAGCGATCAATCTCAAACAGAGTATACAAAATCAGCCAATGCCCATGTGGACATTGGCTGATGAAATTTAGTGCGAGTTCGGCTCTGGCTACCCTGCTACGTTCGCGTGGAAGTTATTGCCAGCAGTGGTTGCTTTCACGTAGTCCTTGCGAATCACGAAGTCACCGAAGCGTTCGCCCTCGTTGCGCTCTTTGGCGTAAGCCAAAAGCAGCGGACGTAGTTCTTCAATAATTTGCTCGTGGGTAATCGAGGTGCGGTAGAGCTTGTTCAAGCGCTCGCCGTCGAAGCCAGCACCGAGATACAGGTTATACTTACCGGGAACTTTACCAACTAGGCCGATCTCACCGAGATACGGACGGCCACAGCCATTCGGGCAACCTGTTGAGCGAATCACGATCTCGTCATCACGGAGTCCGGCTTCTTCGAGAATCACCTCGAGATCGGTGACTAGGGTCGGCAGATAGCGCTCAGACTCAGCCAGTGCGAGTCCGCAAGTTGGCAGCGATACGCAAGCGATCTGGCTGCGGCGCATGCCGGATGCGGTCTTGTAGCCATCGAGCTTGTATTGCTCAACGAGGGCGTCGATCTTGCCCTTGTCGGCGGCATCGACATTACCGATCAACACATTCTGATTACCAGTGAGGCGGAAGTCGCCGGTGTGCACCTTGGCGATTTCGAGCATACCGGTCTTCAGCGGGCTACCTTCGATATCGACGATCCGGCCACCTTCGATGAATAGACCAAGATTCCACTTGTCGTTGGTCCCTTCGACCCAGCCGTAGCGGTCGCCCGTACTGGTGAATGTATAATCGCGCGCATCTTCGAGCTTGGTACCGAGCCGTGTCTCGAGCTCGTTGCGAATCCAGTCCACCCCGAGACGTTCGACAGTGTATTTGAAACGCGCGTTGGCGCGTTCGACACGATTGCCATGGTCACGCTGGATCGTGACGATCTTTTCCGCCACTGCGACCGCCTGCTCAGGCGTGCAGAATGCCATAACATCAGCCAAGCGCGGGAAGGTCTTTTCATTGCCATGGGTCATGCCCATACCACCACCGACAGTGACATTGAAACCAGCTAAATGGCCGTCTTCTAGAATTGCGATGAAGCCGAGGCAGTTCGCGAAAATATCAACGTCGTTGTAAGGCGGAACCGCCACAGCGATCTTAAATTTACGCGGCAGGTAGGTTTTACCGTAAAGTGGCTCCACATCCGTGCCGCCACAATCCAGAGAGCGTTCCGCGGCTTGCGGAACAGTCAGTTTGAGCGGCTTGCCATCCAGCCACATTTCAGAAAAAGAGGGTGTCTGCGGCTTGAGGTGCGCGTCGATCTCGTCAGTGATTTGTTGCACCTGAGCATGCACTTCGGAAGCAAAGGGGTTCGGATTGCACATCACATTGCGATTCACATCACCACAGGCGGCAAGCGTCGTCATCGCCACGTCATTACAACGACTGATGACTTCCTTGAGGTTGCCCTTGAGGATGCCATGCAACTGAAACGCCTGACGTGTAGTCAGTTTCAACGTGTTGAACGCGCAATAGTTGGCGAGCTCATCCATCAGGATCCACTGCTCAGTCGTGCAAATACCACCTGGCAAGCAGATACGGGACAAGAATGAGTATGCCTTGTCGAGCTTGTGCTTACGCCGTGCGCTGCGCACATCGCGGTCGTCTTGTTGGTAGAGACCGTGAAACTTGGTCAACTGCTGGTCATCGGCTGCGATCGAACCGGTGGAGACATCGGCCAGCCCTTCCAGGATGGTGCCACGGAGATAGTCGCTGCTATCTTTGATGCCTTCGTTTTTGTGCAGTTTCTGCGGTGTTTGACTGTCGGAAATCATAATAGAAGTCGGAATAAATGGATTAAGCGGACCCTTGTAAATATCGAAGATTACTGGATGCGCAGATAAAACTTGCACTGATACTAGCTCCTTTCTTTAGTTTGTCACTCATAAACCTAAGAAAAGGATCAAAAGCCCGAATTCGTGCTAGCATTTCAGCCATACAATGCTTTCATTCCTACACTTTCCAAACCGCGAACTATCATGAGCAACTCTGACGCTTTCCTACCAAACACAGCACCCTTCACACCCGACCAGGTGCAATGGCTTAACGGATTCTTGCCCAATCTTCAATCCGACCAATTGATTTGGATGGAAGGCTTTATCAGTGGCCTCCGTGCTGCTAAAGGTGGCGCAGCGGCAGTTGTACCCGCGACAGCGCCGACATTAACTGTTTTGTTCGGCTCTGAGTCGGGCAACGCTGAAAGCCTCGCAGATCAAACTGTAAAAACCGCGACAAAGGCAGGCTTCAAAGCAAAGGCAGTGAGCATGAGCGACATTAAGCCAGCGAAGCTCAAGGGCATCGAAAACCTGCTCGTACTCGTCAGCACATGGGGCGAAGGTGATCCTCCCGAAAATTCGATCGATTTCATCGAAGCATTCATGAGCGACCAAGCACCAAGGCTCGAAGGCACTCGTTTCTCGGTACTCGGCCTTGGCGATACCAGCTATGAGCATTTCTGCAAAATGGGCATCGATATCGACGCCCGCCTCGAAGCCCTAGGTGCACAGCGTGTGTTCGACCGCAAGGACTGCGATGTCGATTTTGACGATGACTACGCTGCATGGAGCACCGGCGCTATCGCCGCTCTTTCGGCCCTCGCCGCCCCCGCAGCCGCACCAGCCAGTGCCGCAGCAGTACCGGCGACTGCCACCGTCAAATACTCGCGCAAAAATCCTTTTCCATCTGAGCTCACCGAGCGCGTGATGCTCAATGGCGCAGGCTCCGCCAAGGAAACAATCCATCTAGAATTCAGCCTCGAAGGTTCCGGCCTCGAATATGAGGCGGGTGACGCGCTCGCGGTGATTCCTCACAATGCGCAAGACGTGGTCGATGCGATCCTCGCAGCAACCAAGCTCGACGGCAGCTCAACAGTCACTCTAAAAGACGGTGAATGCACACTCAGTGACGCCCTCACCCGCAAGCTTGACGCGACTGCGATTTCTCTGCCAGTGCTCAAACGCTACAATGAAATTGCGCTAAACGATCAACTCGCTGAATTGATCGATCCAGCCAACAAGGCAAAACTGAATGACTACATTCACGGTCGCGAAATAATTGATGTGCTAGTCGACTTCCCCGCGAACGAGATCACCGCGAACCAGCTCGCAAGCACCATGCGCAAATTGCCGCCACGCCTCTACTCGATCGCATCGAGCCTGAAGGCACACCCCGGCGAAGTTCACCTGACTGTCGGCGTCGTCCGCTACGATAGCAATGGTCGTGAGCGCAAGGGCGTCTGCTCCAGCTTTCTCGCTGACCGCATCGAAGAAGGCAGTACAGTCGACATCTTCGTCACAGCGAACAAACATTTCAAGGTTCCGGCTAATCCAGACGCGCCACTCATCATGGTCGGCCCTGGAACTGGTATCGCCCCGTTCCGCGCATTCATCGAAGAGCGCCAAGCCACCGAAGCCAAAGGCAAGAACTGGCTCATCTTCGGCGATCAACATTATTTGACCGACTTCCTCTATCAGACCGAGTGGCAAAGCTATTTGAGCGACGGTGTGCTCACCAAGCTCGACGTTGCCTTCTCCCGCGACCAAGCCGAGAAAGTTTATGTACAGGACCGCATGCGTGAAAACGCCAAGGAGCTGTATGCATGGCTCGAACAAGGCGCCTCTTTCTGCGTTTGTGGTGATGCCACCCGCATGGCCCATGATGTCGATAAAGCCCTGCACGATGTAATCGCCCAACAAGGAGGCCTCAGCGAAGAAGCCGCCGTCGATTACGTCAAGCAGCTCAAAGCCGACAAGCGCTACCTGCGTGACGTGTATTAAAAAAGAAGTTAGAAGGTAGTAGCCAGAAGGAAGCCTCAGATCGGACTTCTAACTCCTGACTTCCAACTTCTAGCTCCTTAACCAATGTCCACCCCCACTCCAGTCGACGTTCTTTGCGTAGGCTATGCGTGTGTGGATATTAATTTTAACGCGTCGCACCACCCGACAGCCGATGAAAAACTGCGCGCTACCAGCATGCATACCTGTGGGGGCGGCCCAGCGGCCAATGCTGCAGTCACCATCGCACGGCTCGGCGGCTCAGCGCGCTTCTGCGGCTACTTGGGCAACGATGCCTTTGGCGACGCGCACCTACGTGAATTCGCCAACGATGGCGTGCATGCCGACGCCCTACAACGCGGCGATGCACCCACACCCGTCGCAGCAGTCACGATCAAGCCCAACGGCGAGCGCTCGATCATCGACTACCGTTCGCCCTCTGCGATCGCAGCGGAAGACACCATCAGCCTCGCAAAATTTCCCGCCAAGGTGCTATTGATCGACGGCCACCAGCCACTGCTATCCCTAACACTCGTCGAAGAGGCCAGAGCGCTGGGCATTCCTTCAATATTGGACGCAGGTTCGATCAACGACGGCACCCAACTACTTTACAACAAGGTCGATTACCTGATCACCTCCGCGAAATTTGCCAAACACTACAGTGGCGAAGACGATCCACGCACCGCTCTGGCGGCCCTTGATGGCGCAGCCCCGCTGATCGCCTGCACTTGGGGAGCGGACGGCGTGTATTGGCAAGACAAATACGGCCAACACCATACACCCGCATTTGACATTGAAGCGGTCGATACCACCGGAGCCGGTGATGCCTTTCACGGCGCATTTGCGCTCGGAATCGCCGAAGGGCTCAAAACCAAGCAGAACATGCGCCGTGCCTGCGCCACTGGTGCACTCACTTGCCTCAGAGCCGGCGCCCGGAGCGCACTGCCAACAGGCAAAGCCGTTGACGCGCTTTGCCAGTAGGTAGCGCAGGTGCGTTAATTATGCCCTTGGGTGCCCGCACCGCACTCGATTGCACTGCACACAGACAATTTGCACAGGATGCGTTGCGGGACGCGCCTGCGCCACCTCTCTGCAATCTGAGCGAATCACTTAATCTGAGCGAATCACTTAATCTCCTCACAGCTGATTAGGAATAAGATTACGAGTATGATTATGACCTACCCTCCATAAAAAATCAGATTCAAGGTTCGACGTTCGGCGTTTGATGTTGGACGTTATTTAAATGCCCAAGACGCTCTATCTTCTCGATGGTATGGCCCTCGCCTACCGCGCACACTTTGCCCTGATCCGTAGCCCGATTTATACCTCCAAAGGCTTCAACTCGTCGGCTATCTTTGGATTCACCGGCACCCTGATCGAGCTGATCACCAAGAAGCAACCCAGTCACCTCGCGGTGGTCTTTGATACTTCTGCACCAACCGCACGCCACATTCTGCACCCAGAATACAAGGCACAACGCGAAGCCATGCCGGAAGACCTCGCCGCCGCGATGCCGCACCTTAGCCGTGTCGCTGAAGCGTTCGGGATTCCTGTACTCAAGATGGATGGCTACGAAGCCGACGACATTATTGGCACCCTCGCTCACCGTGCTGAGGCCGATGGATTTGACGAAGTCTTCATGGTCACTCCTGATAAAGACTTTGGCCAACTTGTGACCGAAAAGATCAAAATGTATCGCCCCTCCCGCCAAGGTGACGGCGCAGAAATTCTAGGTATCGATGAGATCAAAGCGAAGTGGGACATCATTCGCGTCGATCAAGTCATTGATATGCTCGGCCTCTGTGGCGACGTCTCCGACAACATCCCCGGCGTGCCCGGCATCGGCCCCAAGACCGCAGCCAAGCTCCTCGCGGCCTACGACAACGTCGACAACATCATCGCCCACGTCGACGAGCTGAAAGGCAAGCAACAAGAACGCGTGCGCGACAATGCCGAACAAGCCCGCCTCTCCAAGACCCTCGCCACGATTCAATTGGATGTGCCAATTGATGCCGAATGGGATAACCTACGCCTCGACGCGCCGAGCCAGGACAAGCTGGTGCCTTTGTTTGCCGAATTTGAATTCCGCACCCTAGCCAAACGCATTTTCGGCAGCGATTTCACCATCCAAGAAGCCAGCTCCGAGCTGGTGCTAATGAGTGAGGACGACGAGAAGACACAGGCCAAGCAACCCGCCGCTGACAGTTCCGGCGATCTACAACTCGACCTACTTCCCGCCGTCACCTACACCACCTTTACAGATACAAAGACCGATTACCGCATCGCTGACTCTGCCGAAACACTCAAGCAGTTGACCGATGCACTGCGCGCTGCCGGCAGCTTTGCCTTTGATACCGAAACCACCGGGCTCAACCCACGCAGCGTCGATCTAGTCGGCATCTCATTTTCAACCAAAGCGCACAGCGGCTGGTTCGTGCCAGTCTCGAAAGGCAACTCCGCCGCAGTGTTCGACGTCTTGCGCCCCGTATTCAGTGACGGCAGCCTCGCTAAAATCGGCCACAATTTAAAATTCGACCTATCGATTCTAGCCGAACAAGGCATCGACGTCGCTGGCCACTGCTACGACACGATGTTGGCACACGCGCTGATCGATCCAGAGCAGCGCCACAATCTCGACACGCTGTCGGAAGATTTCCTGCAATACACCACGATTCGTTTCAGCGAACTCGTGCCTGATGTAAAGAAGGGTCAGCCAATCGACTACTCTTCGGTCAAACCTCAAGCCCTCGCAGATTACGCGATCGAAGATGCCGACGTCACACTGCAGCTATGGGAACTATTTAAAGCGAAACTTGAAGAAAGCGGCCAAGCCAAAGTTTTTTACGAAATTGAAACACCCCTGCTCCCCGTGCTCGTGGCGATGGAGCGTGAAGGTATTTTGATGAACGAAGCGACACTGGTCGATACCGGCAAGTCGCTCGAAGGCCACATCGAAACACTGCGCGAGTCGATCAACGCCGCCGCTGGACGCGAGTTCAACCTCAACTCCCCTAAGCAACTCGGTGAAATCTTATTCGACGAACTCAAGCTGGTCGAAAAACCAAAGAAGACCAAAACCGGTCAATACGCGACCAACGAACAAGTACTCTCCTCGCTCGCACCAAAGCACCCGATCGTCGCCGACATTCTCGAATACCGCCAACTGACCAAACTCAAAAGCACCTATATCGATTCATTGCCCAATTCAATCGATCCAGTCAGCGGTCGCGTGCATACCAACTACGGCCAAGTGCAAACATCAACAGGTCGTCTCTCTTCAAACGATCCCAACCTGCAAAACATTCCCGTGCGCAGCGTGCAGGGTCGCGAGATTCGCAAAGCCTTCATCGCACGCCCAGGATGGAAACTACTCTCGGCCGATTACTCGCAAATCGAGCTACGTATCCTCGCTGCACTGACTGAAGATACAGGCCTGCTCAACGCCTTTCGCGAAGGCCGCGACATTCACGCCGCCACCGCTGCGAAAATCTTTAATGTCGGACTCGACGAAGTCACACGCGAGCAACGCAGCACCGCCAAGATGGTCAACTTCGGGATCCCTTACGGTATTTCCGCCTTCGGCCTAGCCCAACGCCTCGGCACTGTTTCGCGCACCGAAGCGCAGGAGATCATCAACAACTACTTCGCGCAGTTCCCTGGCATCCCCGGCTACATGTCGCGCATGCAAGACAGCGCCAAAGCCACAGGCTACGTCGAAACTATCACTGGACGACGACGTTATCTGCAGGATATTAATTCCAGAAATGGCACCATCCGTGCCGCTGCTGAGCGCAATGCGATCAACATGCCGATCCAAGGCACCGCCGCCGACATGATTAAAATCGCGATGGTGAACGTGCAAAACGCATTGGTCGCGCAGAATCTCAATACCCGTATGCTGCTGCAGGTGCATGACGAATTGATCTTCGACCTCGACCCTAGTGAAGAGACCACAGTGCGCGCCCTCGTCACCGAAGGCATGAAAAAAGCTCTCGACTTAAAGTGCCCGATCGAGATCGACATTGGCCTCGGCGATAACTGGCTGGAAGCCCACTAAAGCCGAGTGCCAAAGGCAACCGACAGAAGACGAAATACCCCTGCCCCGTTCATTCGCCTCTCGTACAAGTGATGATGGACAGGGATGTCCTGGCTCCTAAGTAAAAATTAAATTCAGGGCCAGCTAGCCAATAGCGCATATTTAGCTTTTCTTTCTAAAAAGAAAGGATGCTATCTGAGCTGTGAAACTATCAATTTTATCCTGCGCGCCTAAATGCTATTCCACTCTGCGCCTGATTGAGGCAGCCAAAGTACGGAATCATTCCGTTAAAGTCCTAAATACCACGCGGTTGACGCTCGAACTCGCCCATGGCGAACCAGACCTTTATTATCGTGGCTCGCAGATTGATACGCCCGACGCAATCCTACCCCGAATCGGCACCTCGCTGACGCGCTATGGCACCGCAGTGGTTCGCCAATTCGAGCAAATGGATATCTATACTCCAAACACGTCCGCTGGCATCAGTAATTCACGTGATAAGTTAAGAAGTTTACAGATCCTCTCACGCCACGATATCGGCATCCCGCGGACTGCTTACGTTCACGACAAGCGAGACGTGCAAGAAGCATTGGAACGCGTCGGCGGTGCGCCCGTAATTATCAAACTACTTGAAGGCACTCAAGGTGTTGGCGTAATTCTCGCAGATAAGCCGGAAATCGCGAAAGCGATCGTAGAGACCTTACACAGCACGAACCAGCAAGTCTTGCTGCAAAAATTCGTTGCCGAAAGTAAAGGTAAGGACGTTCGTGCATTTGTCATCGGCGATCGGGTGGTCGCAGCGATTCGTCGCACCGCTCAGGGCCAGGAGTTTCGCAGTAATGTCCACCGAGGCGGTAAAGCAGAAGCCATTGATCTAGATCCCGCTTACGCAGAGGCGGCAGTACGGGCCGCTCAGATCATGGGCCTACGCGTCTGTGGCGTTGACATGCTCGAAGGAGCTATGGGCCCGCAAGTGATGGAAGTTAACTCGTCTCCGGGCTTCGAAGGAATCGAGTGTGCCACTGGCCTAGATATCGCTGGCGCGGTGATCGACTACATCGCAGATCAAGTAAAATTTCCTGAAATTGATATTCGCCAACGTCTCACAGTGAGCCGCGGTTATGGCGTCGCAGACATCAACATCCCCGAAAGTAGTAAATTCGTTGGCATGACAATCGAAGCGACTGGCTTACGGCAGCAAGATGTAGTGGTGCTCACGTTGCGACGTGGGCGTTCGGTTATTTCAAACCCAAAAGGAACTCGCGTGCTAGAAGCGGATGACTCTCTGCTCTGCTATGGTCGCTCCGATCACATGAAAGAGCTGATTCCCGACCATCCAAAAAAGCGCCGTAAGCTAAAGCCACTGCCGACTACACCAATTACCGAAAGACACACATCATGAGCCTCGATGTCGGAGTTTGGGGCACTCAGGAAATTGCCCTTGGTCAACGCAAGCGCTTACAACTCCAAGTGGGTAAGAGCTTTAGCGGTGCCAACATCAACCTACCGCTGATGGTTTGGCGGGCCGCCGAGCCTGGCCCCGTACTGGGAATTACTGGCGCACTGCATGGCGATGAGATCAACGGAACTGGTGCCATTCGTGGCATTATTCAAGAACCACCTTTTGAGTTAAAGCGCGGTGCATTAATACTCGTGCCGGTGCTGAACATCATGGGCTTTGAGCGGCACAGTCGCTACAGCCCCGATCGGCGTGATCTAAACCGATGCTTCCCCGGTAGCAGTACCGGTAGCTTAAGCGCACGCTTGGCGAAGCTGATCTTTAGCGAAGTGGTCGCTCGCTGCGATTACATCGTCGATTTACATACCGCAGCAGTACGACGCACAAACTTCCCCAACGTGCGCGCCGACTGTGACAATGCCGATTGCGAGCGTCTCGCGAAAGCCTTCGGCTGCGAAGTGATCGTCAATGGTACTGGCCCTGACTGTTCGCTGCGTAAGGAATCTGTGAAAGCGGGTTGTCCGACCATCGTGCTCGAGGCTGGCGAAGTATGGAAAGTCGAACCAGCGGTCCAAGACCTAACAACTCGCGGTATCGTCAATGTCTTACACGAACTAGAGATGACCGACAGCGATGCCTACGAAGCACCGCCTCATCAGGTGGTGGTTAAGGAAACACGTTGGATTCGTTCCGAAACAGGGGGCTTTCTGCACTTCCACGTCGCTCCCGGCGAAGCAGTCGTCAAAGGTCAAGCAGTGGCCAGCAGCACGAGTTTACTAGGTATGGAAAAAGAAGTCATTCGCAGTCCACACGATGGTATCGTGATGGGGATGACCACAATGCCGGCAGTGGGCCCCGGCGATCCAGTCGTGCACATTGCGTTGCACATTACGAAGCATTCGCAGCGCAAGATGGAGGCAAGCATTGACGGTCTGGAAGCAGGCACGATTGAGACGGACATTCGCTCTCAGCTGGCAACCAACATAACGGTAACTGAATTAGAAGACGACGCATGAAATCGAAAACAACTATTGGCTGGCGCGAATGGGTCGAATTGCCCGACTGGGGCCTGCGCATACGTGCCAAAGCAGACACTGGCGCAAAGAGCAGTGCAATTGATTGCGGCGAGATCATCGAGTTACCCGGCGAACGCGTGCGCTTCACCGTGCGCTTAGATCGTAAACAAAAGCGACTTCTTACACTCGAAGAGCCGATACAGTTGCGCAAGCGCGTCCGCAGTAGCGCGGGCCACGGCCACGATCGCATTTTTGTGGAAACAACCTTACGCTTGGGCCATGTCGAGCAACGAATATTAGTTAATCTAGTGTGCCGCAAAAATATGATTCATCGCATGCTGCTGGGTCGCGAAACATTAAGCGGCGCATTCCTGGTAGATTCTTCGGTCGATCATTGGGTAACGCCCAACAAGCCAGTTCAAATCGATTCGTCTGTTTGAAAAAGCGCATTAATGAGAGCACCATTAAAGACATAGTAGATATTTATCTAAGAATCAATCGACACTTTGTATGAAACAATTCTGGCTCAAAATTATTAAGCCCAAAGCCCATTTGGCTAAATGGTTGATGTTCATTCTGCTCGCGATGGTGGTAGCACTCGGAGCAAGCGGCTATTTTGAAGTAATCAAATCGTATACTGATACCGACATGCTATCGTTCAAGATAGCCGAGCATGAGTTCAGTTTATATGGGATCTTAAAGTCGACATTGATACTTGTGCTGCTGTTCTGGTCCGCAGCCATTATCTCCGACCTTGTAGATGTGCGTATCAATCAGCTTAGTCGAATGCGTGCGGCAAATCGGGCTTTGGCGATGAAGGCTTCGCAAATCGCGATCTACTTCATTTCGTTCTTATTGGCGTTGGACATGCTTGGTATTGACCTCACCACACTAAAAATTTTCAGCGGGGCCTTGGGCATAGGTTTAGGTTTTGGCTTACAAAAAATCGCGTCTAATTTTATCAGTGGAATTATATTACTGATGGAAAAATCGGTAGAGCAAGATGACTTGGTAGAGATGGGAGATGGCACGACTGGCTTCATCCGCAGATCGAGTGCACGCTTCACGGTAATTGAGACCTTTGATGGTAAAGAAGTGATGGTTCCGAATGAAGATTTCATTACCAACCGAGTGGTCAACTGGACCTACAGTGACACTAAAGGACGGATCGAAATACCGATCGGTGTCGCGTATGGATCAGATATTCAGAAAGCACATGACCTCATTCTAGAAGCTGCAACTGAGAACCCACTTTGCATTTCAGACCCCGCACCTTTTTGTTACTTAAGAAATTTTGGCGATAGTTCGGTTGATTTCATCCTTCATCTTTGGATTGCAGATGTCACTGGAGGGCGTTGGAAAACGCAAAGCCAAGTCATGTTTGAAATCTGGCGTAAATTTAAAGCAAATGAGATTGAGATTCCATTTCCCCAGCGCGATCTACACCTGAAAAGCTCCGACGTAAGTATTACCTCAAACCATGAATCATAATCCAGGCATCCTACTCGCACATCAAATAGACAACACTGGCCAAGGCGTCGCATTGACCGACGATGCGATTACGAAGTGCATACTAGCGGAAGATACATTAGCTTGGGTGCACCTCGATGTAAATGCCCCTGAGAGTCGGGAATGGTTGGAGCAGGAACTGAGTTATTTAGATCCAATCATTTTGGATGCGTTGCTTGCAGAGGAAACACGTCCCCGAATATTAGAATTCGAGCAAGGCATGTTGCTAATTCTGCGCGGGATTAATCTCAATAAAAATGCAGAACCAGAGGACATGGTTTCGCTTCGCATCTGGATCGATCAATCGCGAATCATTACGCTGCAACGTCGACCTCTCAAAGCAATCACTGACATCTACGAATGCTTAAAATCAGGCCGAGGACCGAAAACCTCCGGTGAATTTATCACCACATTGAGTGCACGACTGTTTGAGCGAATGGAGCCTATTTTCTCAGACTTGGATGATCGCTTGGATGTTACCGAAGAGCAAGTCATGGAGGATCCTGATGCAGAGAATCGTGCTGAGATTACCTCGATCCGCAAAGAGACGATTATGTATCGGCGTTATATTGCTCCGCAGCGCGATGTCATCGCGCATCTGCGCACTTCCGAGCAAGCGTGGTTGAGTCAGATGGACAAGCGTCACTTACAGGAGTCGCTCGATCACGTAATCCGTTATATCGAAGACTTGGATACGATGCGTGAACGCGCCCAGATCATCAAAGACGAACTGACAAATGCGTTATCTGACAAGATGAATAAGAATATGTATATGCTGTCAGTCATCGCAGCCATCTTTCTACCTCTGGGCTTCCTAACCGGCCTACTCGGCATCAATGTCGGCGGCATCCCTGGCTCAGACAACGGCAATGCCTTTTACCTGTTCTGCGCCATACTCGTAGGCATCATCTCATTGCAGATTCTGCTCTTCAAAAAGCTAAAGTGGTTTTAATCCTTAAACCAGAGCACTGCAAGCCATGCGCTTAATCGATCAATTAAGAATCGAAATCTGATTCACTCTGAGTGGCATTAACCAGCTCAAACAGGCAGACAAATGGCCTCTCCAGACCAGCGCACGAGATGGGTTACTCCACCACCGCATCCACCTCGGCGATCCATTGCGCACGTGTCGCCTCATCCACTAGCGCTACTTCGAAGCCATTCTTGGCAATCTGCGCGAGCTCGACATGGCTGAAATTTAGGCCAGCACTCAATGCCGCATACTCATCTTCGACATTGTTACCAAAGGAAAAGGGGTCATCCGTGCTAATCGTGCAGCGGAGGCCACGATCCACTAACTGACGAATCGGGTGCTCTTCCAGTTCTTTCACCACATTAAGTTTCACGTTACTGATCGGGCAGACATCAAAAGTCGTGCCACTCTCAATTGCTAGATCCACCACGGCATCGTCCTCGATCGCTCGCACGCCATGTTGGATACGACGTACGCCTAGCACTTCAATCGCTTCACGAACATTGGAGGCCGGACCAAATTCACCGGCGTGCGCCTTCATCTCCAAGCCCGCATCCCGAGCCCTGGCCCACAGCTTCGGCGTCCACTCTTCCAAAGGTAAATATTCGACGCCATGTAGATCGAGCCCGGCAAGACCGTCCCAATGCACACATTCCTCCAGCACTGGAGCCAACACCTCGTTGTAAGAATTACGCGCCATGCCCATGAACACCCGCACTTCCATCCCGGCAGGCACCGCACTACGAATCGCCGCCAAGATTTCCGGCCCCGGAATATCAATGAATTGAATCATGCCGGCATGAAACGAGGTTTCTACATAACGCACATTATGCGCAAGTTGCCCTTCGAAAATCACCTTAGCCGCTTCGTAATAGCGCTCAGGCGTGGTGAACCACTGCATCGCATGCTCGATCAAGTGATGCTCAAAATCCTCAAAGCACTGCCATCTAAAATCCTGCGCCCAACACGCCTGTGGCTCGCTAAACTGCTCGGGGTCAATCAGCTGCAACAGTTGATGCGGTAACGCGCCTTCAATGTGTAAGTGCGTTTCAGTTTTGGGAAGACGCCGAATGAAGTCAGCAGTCTTTGGCGAAATCGGAGGATGCATATTAAAAGGAGAAAGGAGTTAGTAGATAGAAGTTAGGTATTCTTATTCAGCGACTTAAGAAACGCGATAAAGTCGCTATTTGGCTTCGCCCTGCGGTTGAGTGTCGCTGTGCTCGGAAGGCGACGTTCGTCTCAGTTGTAAATAGACTGACCATCTGGGACTAACTTCTGACTCCTATCTTCTAACTACTCTTTTTAGGATTACCTATTGAGCAAGTAATTTGGGTTAAGCGTCTTGAGCGCTTCTTTTACGAACAAGCCGTCTTTACGGATCAGCTCGCCATCAAACCAGATTTCACCGCCACCATACTCTGGGCGTTGGATCTGCACCATGTCCCAGTGCACTTGTGAGCGGTTACCGTTGTCCGCCTCTTCATACGCTTGACCTGGCGTGAAGTGGAAAGAGCCCGCGATCTTTTCATCAAACAGAATATCACGCATCGGCTCGAGAATGTGTGGATTAAAACCAATCGCAAACTCGCCGATATAGCGCGCACCGGCATCCGAATCAAGAATCTCGTTCAAGCGCTCTGCATTGCTGCCGTCTGCGTGCACGATCTTACCCTTTTCAAATTTCAAGTGGATCCGATCGAAGGAGACGCCCTGATAAATCGTCGGCGCGTTATAAGTAATTTCGCCTTCGACCGAATCCTTAACCGGGCAAGAGAAGACCTCACCATCCGGGATATTGTGCGAGCCACCACAAGCGACCGCGCCGATGCCCTTGATCGAGAAACGCAGATCGGTATCTGGCCCTTTGAGATGCACTTGATCAGTATTGGCCATCAGCGTCTCTAGACTCTGCATCCCCTTCACCATACGTGAGTAGTCCTGTGTGCAGACACGGAAGAAAAAGTCTTCAAAGCTTTCTGTGCTCATCATCGCCTGTTGCGCCATTGCAGGAGTTGGCCAACGAAGAATCACCCACTTCGTTTTATTCACGCGGTAGTCGAGCACCGCTTTCATCGCCTTCATCACGCGCGATACTTTGGCAGGATCCACATCCGACATCTCAAAAATATTATCCGATCCACGCACTGCGATATAGGCGTCCATCTTCTGCATGCGGGCCAACTCCCAAGTCGCCTGCGTCTCATACTGCTCTACATCAATATCGTTGACCAGCTCACGGCTGATACGCGCATCTTGTAGATTCACAAACGGAATTGCCCCGAGCTCACGTGCAGCACGCACCAAAGCGACCACCATCGCCTGCGGAATATCAAACGCATCAATCAGCACACGCTCGCCTTTTTGCAGATTCGTCGAGAATCCAGTCAACACCTTCGCTAATTTCGAATAATTCGGTTCCATGCGAAAATGCTCACGAATTCAGGCCGAAGGTCAACAGTCACCCTTAATATTCAGCAATAAAAAGCCCCCAGACGTTTGACTGAGGGCTTCGAGAAATGGAGCGAGCGAAGAGGTTGCCTGAG
>JAFMHF010000018.1:0-31201 GCA_017854655.1 Puniceicoccaceae bacterium
TGATCATCACCACGGGCATTGGACCACTGCTGTGGGGCTTCCCCGCGATCGGCATTGTCGGCTTCCTCGTCTCAGGCTTGCTCGGGATGTATATCGTGGTCTCGACCTTACGGAAGCATCGTTGAGCCAAGCCGCTTTGCGGCGTGGGAATACAGCGAAGCTGTGTAAGAAGGTGGGAATGTGCAAAGGTCGGAATGTGTGGGAATGGAGGGTAATGCTCCGTCATTGCCGCACGTTTTACTTGTTCCCTTGGGACTTTGGCTGAAACGACGGAGCGTTTCCCTCCAGCAACTAGCAACGCTTCACAAACAGCCCCAGGCTCGCCGCGTAGCCATGGAGCAGCGTGCGGTTTTGACTGGTCGCGAATTCACCGTTGCAAAACAATCCGATGATCGGGAGGTCGGGGTAGATCTCGTGGATCATGCTGACGTCGTGATCGGGCACGCCGTACAGCGAGGTGCCGCGGCCGATGCAGTCGCACAGGCAACTGCCGTAGATGGTGCGGTCGGCCAGTTCTGCTGCCTTGAGTTTAAGATGTAGCTCGAAATCGCTAGACGCGGTGCTGGCATCGCGAATTTGAAATTGTAGATTCTGGCCAATACGCAGCGGAGTGGCGATGGCGACGGCGCCGGTTTTTGGATCGATGGCGGCGAGGTTGCGTACCAAAAAGTCGCCGGCGCCGAAGCTGGCTTTATATTCATTGAGTACGAGGCCAATGAAGACATTGCCACTGGCTTTTTGTTGTTCTTGCTGCGACATGCCTTCGAGCGTGTCGCGTAGTACTTCAAGAATCGGGCGGTTGCCTATCTGATGTATGACGTTGTCTTGGGCTTGCGTGATCGTCCACGGCGAGCCGACCGGGCGGCAACCTTGCGAGATCAGCGGTTCGATGGTCACGGCGCCCTCTAGTCCCAGGGCAACCGCGCCGTCGGTGTACACTACGCCGTTTAAGTAGAGCTCGGATTCGTGTGCATCGTCGGAAGCGGCGCAGGCAAATCCACCAATCGTGGTGCGATGCTCGGTGGCGCGGTCCCAATCGGGCAGCCATGCTTCGTTACCAATACTCTCGGAGGAGGCAAATAGGGTCCAGGCATTGACGTGTTCAGGATGTGGGCCGATCGCGGCGCGAATTTTTGTGACTCGATCCGTGGGTTCAAAGGTATCCAGTGGCAGATGGATCGCGCGCGCTTGTGTGCCCGGCAGGTGGTAGAGCGCGATGCAACAGCCCGCTTCATTCTCGATTTCCTGATGGCCAGCGATCAAGCCGCTGGCGGAGCAGCCGATCAAGGTGGGCACGTGTGCATAGATCTGCACGATTTCCATGATTTCTTTACTGCGGTGACTGCACCCTGCGGTGGTGAATAGTTGTCCGAAGGTGACGGGGCCGGCGAGGGCTTCTCTTTGCGCCTTTGCCCAGTCTTCAATCTCCACCTCGTTAAAAGGAAGAGAAAAGTATTTTACGACGCTGTGACCTGTAAGAACCGACATAAGAGAATGCGCACGGCATAAGCAGTGGTCTTTAGATATAGCAACGAGTGGCCTGCGTGACGATTAAAATTTTCTGCTCCGCGAAAGAGTGCTAATCCTAGCATAATGATGGAGACTGGCTGCTGAGAACGGTTGAGTGAATGTCTTGCCGGTACAGCAAACCGCGCACGATTAAACATGCTTATCTCGGGGGTGGATTTGGATTGGCTGAGGAATGTGTGAGTGGCACTTCCTAAGCGGCAAGGGCTTTCGATAAGAGATTGATTTGTCGGGCTGAATAGCACTTGATGGTATTTCATCTATGGCGAAGGAACCGAAAGAGCACTTTAAGATATTACTGTTCGAAGATAATTCAGCGGATGCGGATTTCGTCGGGGAGTGTTTGGAGCAGTCCAATCTAAGCTTCGAGATGCTTGCAGTAAAGTGCCTTGCCGATGGGCTACAGGCCTTACAGGCGCAGACGTTCGATCTCATTCTGCTCGATCTGTCGTTACCAGATAGTGGTGGAATCGCGACTTTACAGGCAGTGGTTGGTTCTGCTCGGGATGAGGTTATCATCGTGCTGGCTGGCGCGGATGATGAAGAGCTGTCACTCAAGGCCCTACAGGAAGGCGCGCAGGATTATTTGTGTAAGGATCGCTTGAGTGGTGAGGTGCTGCGCCGTTCGATTCGCGCTGCGATCGAACGAGCCAATCGGATGAAGCGAGTGACATCGCAGACTCGGGAGGTGCAGCACAATGCCGATCTGTTGCGGCGGATATTTGATGCGAATACGGATGCCATGTTGATTTTGACTCAGGAGCACGAGATTAAGTTCTTAAATCCTGCGGCGGCTCAGCTCTTGGAAGCCCAGCCCGAGTCGCTGGTTGGAGAAATATTTCCGTTTGAAGTGGAGCGAGAGAAGCGAATTGAGCTGGAGGTCCCAGGGCCTGAAGAGAGTACTCGCTTGGTTGAGCTCAATGCAGTGGATTTAGTCTGGGAGAGTGAGAGTGCGTTGTTGGTGATTTTGCGAGATGTGACCCTACACCGTAGTGCGGAGTTGGATTTACAACGAGAGAAGGAGCGCCTTGCGGTGACCTTGGATTCGATCGCAGACGCTGTGATTGCAGTTAATCCAAATGGTGAGGTCGAGCGCATGAATCAAGCAGCCGTGAAGATGATTGGCGTGACGCTGGCGAGTGCGTGCGGCCAGCGTTTGGGCGATGTGCTGAAGCTGCGACATCCGAAGACCGGCAAGTTGATCACAGATCCAGTCGGCGTGTTTCTTTCACAGCAGATCGCGCCGGAGATGGGCGTTTCTTTAGCGGCAGGAGACGGCGCCGAAGTTTTGGTCACGGTGGAGATGCATTGTATACTAGAGGGCGACCCGAGCCAGCATGGCTGCGTCGTTGTGCTGCGCGATGTGACGTCGCACAAGAAAGCAGAGGAAGAACTCTTTCAGACTGAGAAACTGCATTCGATTAGTTTATTGGCGGGAGGTATTGCGCATGATTTTAATAATATTCTGACTGCGGTGTTGGGTAATATTTCGATGGTGCGCATGGGGATGGATGAGGGGGATATTGGTTCGAAGAAACTACTTTTAGCGGAGAAGGCGGCACTTCAGGCGACCTCTTTGACTCAGCAATTACTTAGCTTTTCAAAAGGCGGGACGCCGCTGCTGGAGACTACCACTATCGATCAATTGGTGGAGGATAGTGCGCAATTCATTCTGCGTGGTTCGAATGTAAAATGCGAAGTGCATAAGGATGATAATTTATGGTCGGTTGATGCCGATAAGGGCCAAATCAGCCAGGTCGTGAATAACCTGATCATCAATGCGGACCAAGCAATGCCCGAGGGGGGCATCATTCGGTTAGATTTAACTTGTGAGCATGTCAGCAGTGGAAACATCCCTGCGCTGCCGTCGGGCGATTACGTTTGCATCGCAGTGCAGGACCAAGGGGGAGGCATTACGCCGGATAATTTGAAGCGCATCTTCGATCCGTATTTCACCACTAAGAAGAATGGCAATGGCCTTGGCTTGGCGTCGTCCTATTCAATTATTAAGAGTCATCATGGGCTCATGACTGTTGACTCGGTCGTATCCGAGGGCTCCACATTTAAGGTCTATTTGCCGAAAGCGGCGAAAGTTGCAGCGCCGTCGCCAGCCGAGGCGCAGGAGGACAATACGATTCATCCCGGGCATGGGCGTATTTTGGTCATGGATGATATGGAGGCGATGATGATGGTGGCCGGCGAGATTTTGCAAGTACTAGGCTATGAGGTAGAGTTTTCGACCAATGGCGACGAAGCAATCGAAGCTTATAAAAAGGCCAAAGAAGCGGGTAAGCCATTTGATGCGGTCGTTTTTGATTTAACCGTGCCTGGTGGGATGGGCGGTGAAGAAGCGTGTCGGATCTTATCCGAGTATGATCCTGAGCTGATTGCAGTGGCATCGAGTGGCTACACTACTTCGAACGTGATGTCCGAGTACGAAGCAGCCGGATTTAAAGCGGTAGTGCCAAAGCCATATCGAATCAAGGATATGAGTGCTGCGTTGCATCGTATATTGAAATAACGCGACGCACTTTGGTTAGGTATTTTGGCCTTTTTTGTGTCAGAATCAGTACTGATTCATTCTTGCAGGAGTAATCCGCCTATTCTTTAGTGAGTCATGCGAGGCTTGTTCGGATTCAAACTCGTTACTTCCTATCGATAGAAATGCCCCCCCAAAACTTAGATACGAGCACGCGGTTGGATTCCGAAATACGTCGATCCTTATTACGTGTCTTGTGGCGAAGTCGCTTAGGCGATTTGCGTGAGCAAAGTTTGATACGTCAGGGCAAGGGCTGGTTTCATATTTCTGGCATGGGCCATGAGGCACTCGCTGGCATCGCAATCCATCTCGACGCAGATGATTACGCGTTCCCGTATTATCGCGATCGAGCTTTCTGCACTCAACGTGGTCTCACCGATCTCGATCTAGCACTCGCGTTTTATGCGAAGCGCGATTCCTCCAGCGGTGGTCGGCAATTGACCGGACATTTCAGCGACCGCGCGCTTAATATTTGGAGCCATCCTTCGCCAGTGGGCGTGCATTTGTTGCCAGCCTGTGGCGCGGCTTGGGGCATGCAGCTGGATGGCAAGCCGAATGTCGTGTATGCCTCGCTGGGCGAGGCGTCGGCGCGGCAGGGGGATTTTTATGAGGCTGTCTGTTTTGCGAAAGAGCGGCAACTGCCGATGGTTTTTGTGGTGCAGGATAACCGTATCGCAATCAGCACATCAACCACACGCACTAATCCGATCGCACTCGGCGTATTGGATCGCAGTGAGTGGATACGAGTCGACGGCAGTGATGTCGAAGCAGTCGCAGCGGCGGGACGTATCGCCGTGGAACAAGCGCGTGCGGGGCAAGGACCTGCGTTTATTTGGTGCGACGTCGAACGTTTCTCGAATCATTCCAGTGCGGATGATCAGCGGATGTATCGTACTGCGGATGAGCTGGAGGCCATGCAACAGCGTGACCCGATCAAACTATTTCAGGATCAACTCATCGCGGATGGGCTCTTCACCGAAGCTGAGGCGACTGCGCAGCAAGAGGAGCTACGCGCAGAGATCCGTGCTGCCTATCGTCAGGCGAGTACTCAAGCAGATCCATTAGGCGAAGAGTGCGGGCTGCATTTGACCGGAGCGGTGACTCCTGCGCCGCCAGCGAAGATCAAACTCGAGAAGTCTTGCCGAATGCTTGATGCGGTGAATCGCACCTTCCACGCGGCGCTCGATCAATTGCCAGATGTGGTGTTCTTTGGTCAAGACATCGCCGATCCGAAAGGCGGCGTATTTAACCTGACCAAAGGCCTCTCAAGCAAAGATCCTCAGCGTGCAGTCAACTCGCCATTAGCAGAGTCCACGATCATGGGGGTCTCCGTCGGCTTGGCGTCTTACGGGAAGCGGCCGTGTTTCGAGATTCAATTCGTTGATTTTATTTATCCCGGTTGGAATCAGCTGGTATCCAATATGGCAACGCTGCGCTGGCGTAGTTTCGGTCAATGGCAATGCCCGCTAGTAATCTATGCGCCTTGTGGTGGCTATTTGCCGGGTGGTGCCTTGTGGCATAGTCAAGCAGGGGAAGCGTCCTTCGCGCGTGTTCCCGGCATTCGGGTGGTCGTACCATCCACCCCTGGCGATGCGGCTGGCTTATTCTGGACTGCGCTGCACGGCGCAGACCCCACCATTATTCTCCTGCCCAAGCATCTCATGTGGGCCGAATTGCCTGCGCCGACTGCGGTCGCGGCGATTCCGCTCGGCCAGGCGCGGTTGGTACGATCCGGTAGCCTGCTGACATTAGTGACTTGGGGGAATTGCGTTGAGCTCGTCGAACAGACCCTGGAGTCGATGGACTCGAATCTGGATGTCGAACTCATTGACCTACGCTCGATTGCACCTTGGGATAAAGCAGCGGTGGCGACATCGCTCCGTAAGACTGGCCGACTGTTGATCGTACAGGAAGACAACATCAGCGCCAGTGTCGGCCAAATGATCGTCGCAGAGATGTGCAGTCATCATGCAATCTTGCAGGGCTTAAAAACGCCTCCGGTCATCGTCTCCAAAGACGACGTGCATGTCGGCTTTAACCCAATTTATGAGTACGCGGCACTGCCAGACCAAGCGCGCATCGCTGCAGCCCTAGATCGTTTGCTTTCAACGACGCTCGAAGCCTCGCTGCAATTCGACGCGGTGCCACCAGCCATCGACGTGTCATCGGCACCAACCCCTATTGAAGACTCTATGATTGCTGATTCGAACCATCCTCTGAGCGCGACTAAAATGATCACCGTCCCGATCCTCGGTGAAGGCATACGAGTCGCACGTGTCGTATCGATATTGAAGCATGCGGGGGATGAGGTAAAGGCCGATGACCCGCTTTGTGAGGTGGAAACCGATAAGGCGGTCTTCCCGATTGAGTGCGATGAGGATGGCGTTCTTGGCGAGTGGCAAATCGCCGAAGAAGATCAAGTGGCAGTGGGTCAGGAGCTAGTCGCACTTACTCTGTCGGGCGCAGCCGCGGAGGCTGCAGCCACGAAACGAGCACCAGCCGGATTTGAGTCTGTGGCCTATGATGCGCTAAAGAAAACTGCAGGTCTTTCGCTCGAAGCGATTCAGTCTTTGCAGAGTATTATCCCTGCGACGATTGAGATGAATTGTCGCTGGGAGAAGGTTCGCGATGCACGGTTGCGTAGCAAAGAAACCAGCGGAGGTACTCTTTCGACGGCGACGATGGCGGCATGGGCAGTCGTCGAGGCAATGCGTAAGCATGAACGCTTCGCGTCAGTCATCCGTGGTGAAGAACTGGTCTATGATCCAGATCGTTTTGACCTAGGCATGGCAGTGGCACTTCCTGGAGATGTTTTGGAGACTGCAGTCGTCAAGCAAGTCAACGCCATGGATTGGGCGGAGTTCTCAGATGTATTCACTGATTCAATACGTCGTACGCGTCATGGTGAGGTCGATTCGAAGAATCGCGTGTCCCTCTCGATTTCAAGCATGGGTACTTACAATGTTCGTTCGGCGATCCCGATTGTAGTGCCACCCTCAGTTGCGACAATTTTTATCGGTGCGCCTTATGCGTTGCCCGATCCGCAGTCAAAAGATGGGGCTACAATCGAGGTTGCCTCTCTAGTGCTGACCTTTGACCATCGTTGGATCAACGGCGTCGGCGCAGCGGCATTCTTATCCGATGTGCGCAAGGGCATCGAGCGTTTCGATCTAGTCTAGAGTAGCTTGGCAGTAAGTGCGTCACATCTTTGATGATTAATTATGATTGAGGGAATTACAGCCGGACTCATTTTATCACTCGCCCTATTCCCGGGGACGGTTTGGTTGGCCAAGGTCGGTGTGGTCGGCACGAAGCGGCAGGTGTTTGCCGTGGGACTGGCGTTTGCCTTGTCGCAGATGGTGTGGCTGTCTGTTGCGATTCCAGGCTTAATGATGATGTCGAAGCACCTCTCCTTTGTGCGCTTCGGGATGCATTTGTTTGCCGTATTTGTATTAGGTTACATGGCGATTAAGTTTTTTCGCACGCGTCGCGTCGCGGTGTTAGATGATGCGGGGGAATTGCCGAGCGCGTTGGTGTTGTTTCGTACTGCATTTAATCGGTCCTTGGCGATGCCGATGCGCCTGCCGATGGCGATGGCGGTGCTGCTGGCCACGGGGGTGTATGTGAACCATCCGCCGAGTTGGCAGGTCGTGCCGGCGGTTATGCTTGGTGCGCTGCTCGGAGTTGGTTGGTGGTGGGGGCAGTTTACTTTTTTATCTGCATTTTTTGCGAAACGAGTGCCTGTGCGTATTACCATAAAGTCGCTCAATAAAATTCGGCCCTTCTGCGCAGTTCTTTTTTGCCTTCTGAGCCTGATGGCAATTTTGTTTGCGGCGTGAGCCGACGTTCTCGTCTTGAGGAGGCTTAATTTTATACAATGCGCCTACATAACTTATTCTTATCACTTTGTCTGTGCGCTTTGGTGGCGACGCTTTCGGCGCAGTCGAGTCGGCCAGGTGCATGGCGGGTCGATTATTTGCCTGGATCGAGTCGCTTGGCGTTGAAGTCGCTGCGCATACTGGTCGTGCCTGCTGAGCCTGAAGCTGCGTTGTCGGCGGCAGTCGAAGATTTACGTCACGTATTTGAGCGGCGCACGGGAGTGGCACTGGAGGTCCAGACGGCAGGCCCGAATCGTCCGAAGTATGCGCTTTATCTGGGTGATTCTGGCGGGATCCGCAGCCAGTTGCAGAATGATGCATTTATGATTCACCGCCAAGGCACTCGGGTGTTTGTCGCGGGTGATGGTGAGGCAGGGGTGATGAATGGGGTGTATGCGCTGTGCCAGGAGCTGCTTGGCGCCCGCTGGTATTGGGCTGGGGATTTGGGGCTGGAGTTGATCGGCTCGCCGCCTGATAAGTTCCCCGAAGGTCGCTGGCGCGAGGAGCCTGCGTATGTGATGCGCTCCTTCTATCCGATGAATGGTGATTTTGGCCGCCGCAATCGGCTCGTGCAGCATTTTCAGTTTAATCATGCGTTGGCGCAGGTGTTTACCCCGGCGCTTTATGAGGCTGAGCCGGAGGTTTTTTCCGAGGTGTATGGCCGTCGACGGACACCGAAGGGAAGCGCCGGCTACGATCCGCAGCCTGACTTTACCGAGTCGCGCGCGGTTGAGGTCGCCGCTAAAGCGGCACTGGCAGCATTTGCGAAGAATCCCGAGGCGCGGAGTTTTTCACTGTCGATCAATGATAATACATTGTTTGACGACTCTGAGGCGACGCGCCAGGTGATTGAGCCTATGGAGTATTTTCGCGGGCGTCCGAATTACACGGATTTGGTGTTTGGTTTTATGAATCAAGTCGCGGAGCAGGTATTTGAACAGGGCGGGGCATGGACCACACCTGCGGGGGAGCCGCGCTACTTGACGGCCTTGGCTTATTACTGGACGGAGCAGTCGCCGTCGTTCCCGCTTCATCCGAGAGTAATGCCGGTGCTGACCTCGGATCGAGCGCAGTGGCATGACCCAGCTTATCGAGCGCAGGATAAGGCCTTAATTAAGCGTTGGGCAGATTCGGGTGCGGAACGGCTTGCGACTTGGGATTATTACTTCGGCGCACCGTATGTGTATCCTCGTCAATTCAATCAGTGGATCGCAGAGAGCCTAAAATATATGAGCGCTAACAGGGTCTCCGTCTTTTTCTCGCAATTGCCTTCGTCGTGGGGTTTGGATGGGTGTAAGGCGTGGTTGGCGGCGGAATTACTGTGGAATCCCGATCAAGATGCCGCCGCGCTACTAGATGAATATTATACGCATTTTTTCGGTGCGGCTGCGGTGCCAGTGCGAGCGTTTTACGAGGAAGCCGAGGCGCATCGTAATGCGAATGAGGGCAAGGCGGAATGGATCAAGTTTTACGAAGACGAATTCGGTATCGAGCTATTTGATGCGGCGCGTCTCAGAGAGCTGCGCGAATTGATCGAGGCGGGCAAGGCGTTGCTCGTCGACGATCCGCGTCGCTTGGCACGTATCGAAGTGGTGTCAGAGGCGTTTCGCATGACCGAGTTATTTGCGCAGTATCATGCGACCCGCGCTCGTCTGGTTGCGAATGGCTTGGATGTGTTGTCGGAGCGGAATGAGGGACTTCCGAATGCGTTACCGAAGCAACTGAGCGATTTTATTGCTGCGCGCGCGGCTTTTGATACATTCAGCCAGCAGCTACTGGAAGATCCAATTCATGCTCGACTGAAGTCATTTACGAAATCTTTAAAGCTAGATCCAGTTGGCTTTGCTTTGGCTGCGATGGCCCATGCTGGGGTTGAGATCTCGGCAGACGAGCATCTGGAGTATGCGGTTGTCGCTGAGGTTGCGCAGCAATGGGGGGCGGATGTTGGAGCGTATATCTCTAAGCTATCGAATGTCGATTTGCAGCACATGGCGACCACACCAAAGGCGCGGAACTTCCTCGGCCCTGATTTACCAAAAGTGCCTAAGTGGAACCTTGATTTCCGTCCTGCCCAGCATTTAGCGGTCGGGCCTGTCAGTGCGAATCAGGGAATTCGCGTTACGGGTGCGGATGTGTTCTCGATCTTTCGAGACATTCCCGTGGTCCCGGGGCGGCGCTACCTGTTGGATGCCAGTATAGCCTATCAAATTAGTCCGGACAATCGTACGCAAGTGAAGCTGTCATGGAAGGACCAGAATGGAGATGTTCTACAGCAAGAGAAACTGTTCCGCTGTCCGACGGGAAGTTCGGATGGGGTGCGGCGTGTCGTGTTGCCAATCTACGCGCCAGAGCAGGCGTCTACCATGCGGCTGCGTTTTTCCATTTCGCGGCAATACAAGGGAGACTTTTTAGATCTTCACAGTGCGGACGTCGGATTAATCGCGAAGTAGTCGAATCGGGCGGTTAAATCTTGCGCGCAACCCAGAGGATCGGTGGCACGCGGCTACCGGTGACGATGGGCTCGTGGCTTTCCACTGTCCAGCCCCGCTCTTGCACTGCCTGCATCCAGTTCGCGACTTGATTAGCTTCAGCCTGGCCGCCGTCGTGGCCTCGATAAGCGGTGACGAGTAGCAGTCCATTTGATTTGAGTAGTTCGCTGGCCGCGCGCAATGCGGCGAGAGTGGATTCGGGCTCGGTCTGGATGCTTTTGTCGCTGCCCGGAAGGTAGCCGAGGTTGAAGGTGGCCGCACTCATTGTTTGCGCGTAGTTCGTGCACAGCGAGCAAAGCGCTTGCGCATGGTCGGCAACAAGCAGCTCGGTTTGAGCGACGCAGCCGGCCGCTTCAAGCCGTGCGCGCGTGGCATCGATCGCAGAGGCCTGAATGTCGATGGCGATGACATGGCCTTCGGCGCCGACTAGTGTGGCCATCACTGTGCTGTCGTAGCCGTTGCCAGCAGTGGCATCGAGCGCGTGGTCGCCTGGCTTGAGGAGTGCGCTCAAGTAATCGTGGACAATGTCAGTGAGTTGCATCGGTCTGGGGCGGATTAGTGACTGTTTCGACAAAGCGTGCAATGTCGATTTCGGGATCGAGTGGTTGGCCGCCAAGCAGGTGTGCTAAGAATTGGCGGATCAATTCGGGGGCGAGTGAGGCGCCCTTGGAGCCTAGCCCATTGAAGATGTGCAGTCCGGGTTCGGTGGGATGGTCGCCGATGAAGGGCCGGATATCTTTGGTGGAGGGGCGCAGACCAGCGTAATGCTGTTTAACCGTGAGCGCGTGTTGTGGAGCGATGAAGGAGCGCGCGGCATCGAGCAGTGTGCGCGCACCGGCTGTGGTTGGCTCGGAGGTGGCGTCGTTGCTGTCAAAGGTCGCGCCGAGACGAAAAGTATGATCACCATAGGGCAGTAGCCACTTGCGATGGTGGTAGATCGCGCGTGGCAGATCGAGTGTCGGGCACTCGAGTATCAGGGTTTCGCCTTTAGCGGGGGTGAGCGGTAGCCAGTTGAACCATGGATTGGCCTGCATGCCGACTCCTTCGCTAAAGATAATATGATCCGCTTCGAGGTCGTGATAGCTCCATTGCGAGTCCTGTCGGGTTAAGTCGGCGTGGCTGAAGGTCTCGTCGCGGAAGATGCCTGCTTGGGTAAAATGCTCACGCAAGGTTTGCAGCAGCAGCGGCAACTGAACGTAGGCGGCTTGTTTGATCTGAAAGCTGCCGTGCGTGTCTTCGAATGAATCCGGTCCGTCGCCCTTGTCGATGGAGTCGCCAAGTACATTGGCATAGCGTGGGTTGCGCATGCGTCGGCCCACTCGCTTGACGTCGATACTATTTTGGCAATAGCGGACGAGGGGAATGGGGTGGTATAGTTCGACCTCGAACTGTTGCTCCAGTTCGCGGTAAGTGGCAGCAGCATGTGAAATCAGCATATCGAAGCCCCAACTCTTAGTCATCCAGCGACCAGTGACGGGATTGATGATGCCGCCCGCGACTTGCGAGGCGTTGGGCATTGTGGTGCTGCCGATGAGTGTCACGTCTTGCCCCGCTTGCTCCAATCGCCATGCGAGCAGGCAACCCGCCAGGCCCGCGCCGACCACAATATGTTTTTGAATGCTCATGACTGTGCTCTTACAAAGCGTATATACTGAAAATCTTGAAAGCTAAAAAGCAGCACAGTGCTATTTCTGTCTGATTTCTTGCTAACCCTGCTCAATTCGCTAATAGTTTGCGGGTGAATATTTTTCATCGTATCCGTGCGTGTCGTTGGGGCATCCGGGAGCGTCGTTTGCCTAATGAGAGCACGCGGGCGCAACGGGGCACTTTTGGCGAAGACCTCGCCGCGGATCATTGTCGACGTGTGCTTGGTTATCGCGAAATCGTCCGCAACTGGCGCTATAAGCGAGATGAAATCGACCTCATCAGTCAGGATGGCGAGGTTTTAGTCTTTATTGAAGTGCGTGCGCGCTCGGAAACGGCCTTAGTTTCGGGTTTTTATTCGGTGGACCGTCATAAAAAAGAAGTTTTGCGACGTGGTTGTGGCAACTATTTGAAGCAGTTGAAAAACCCGCCAAAGCACTTCCGCTTTGACATTATAGACGTCTCAATTTGCAAAGGAGGGCGTGGAATGTTGCGTCATTACCCAAATGTGCCTCTTTTTCATAAACATTTTTCAGTCCAACGCCAATAGCCATGACGAACGAAACAGACGAATCCAGACATCCTTTTCTAAAAGGCTTGAGCAAGCATCGAGGCGCACCGCCGACGGTGGTGGTTATTTTTGGTGCCTCCGGCGACTTGACTGCGCGGAAGCTAGTACCTGCTATTTTCAATCTCGGGGTGGATAATTTGCTGCCTGGGGATTTTCACCTGATTGGTTTTGGACGTAAGCCGATCGAGGATGATCAGTTTCGTGAGATTATGGATGAGGCGATCGATGAGCATTCACGCCGTCCTCTTAACAAAGAAATATGGGAGCGTGTACGCCAGAATATGACGTATCATGCGGGTGGATACGATGAGGGAGAAGCCTTTGCTTCGCTTGCGAAAAAGATCGATAAGATCGAGGCGGAGCTTGGCCGTGATGTGCAGCGACTGTTCTATATTTCGACGCCACCGAGCGTGTTTCAACCGATTGTAGAGAACCTCGGCAGTAGTGGTATGGCGCAGGCGCATGTCGGCACGAAGTTGGCCTCCAAGGTGATCATTGAGAAACCGTTCGGCCGAGATCTCGCTTCGGCACGGGCGTTAAATGCCACGCTCAATAGTGTATTTGAGGAGCCGCAGATCTATCGAATTGACCACTATCTTGGCAAAGAGACGGTGCAGGATCTGTTAGTGCAGCGTTTTGCGAATTCGATTTTTGAACCGATGTGGAATCGTGGGCATGTTGATTGCGTGCAGATTACAGTCGCAGAGAGTCTTGGTGTTGGCACGCGTGGCGGCTATTACGATACCAGTGGTGCGCTGCGCGATATGATTCAGAACCATACGATGCAACTCGTCGCTCTGACGGCGATGGAGCCACCAGTCTCGCTCGACCCAGAGTCGATTCGTGATGAGAAGGTTAAAGTGTTGAAGGCGATTCAACCGCTGGAGCTGAAGGAAGATGGCGGTGATGTCGTTCGCGGGCGCTATACTGAAGGTTTGGTCAATGGTGAGCCGGTCGACAGCTACACGGATGCACCAGGCATTCCAGCAGATTCTTCGACCGAGACTTACGCGGCATTGCGCTTGTCGATCAACAATTGGCGCTGGCAGGGTGTACCGTTCTATATTCGTTCGGGTAAGCGCATGGCGCGGCGAGCGAGCGAGATTGCGATTCAGTTCAAGCGTCCTCCGGGCATTCTTTTTTCGGAGGGTAAAAAGTTCGACGTCGCGCAGAACACAATGGTGATTCGTATCCAACCAGACGAAGGAGTGACTTTGATCATGAATTCGAAGGTCCCGGGGCTAGAAACGCGCACGCAGCCGGTGAAGATGCACTTCCGCTATGCCACGACTTTTGGCTCGAATACACCTGAAGCGTATGAACGTTTGATTCTCGATGCAATGATCGGCGATAGCACGCTTTTCATTCGTGGCGATGAGACGGAGGCTTCTTGGAAGTTAGTGACGCCTATTTTAGAGCACTGGGAAAAGTGCGGCCAAAGTGGGCTCGCCGAGTATGCGTCTGGGTCATGGGGCCCCGCTGAGAGCGAACGCTTGCTTCAAGAAAAAGGCCATCAGTGGCGCCGCTCTGGGTCGTAGACATCAAGGTAAGAACTGACTTTCAGTGTTTAAAATATTTCAATATGGCCGAATTAATTAATGCCCTGCCAGGGGTGGAACTCCCTGTTCGCGAGGTGACCAGTCGGCTCGCCTCGATGTGGGATTCCGAGCCCTCGACTGCGCATCTGGAGTCGCGCGCATCGCAGATGAATGTGGTGCTGCACTTCGGCCTAGAAGTAACGGCAGAAGAGGCGCGTGAGCGCTTTGATGCGCTGATTCGTTTCGCGCAGCGCTACCCGAGCCGAATTATTGTGCTGTGCCCGACACGTGCGGATCTAGAGGGTGGGATGGAGAGTAAGCTGTTTAGCCAATGCTATATTGGTGATTCGCACCGCGAGATGTGCTGCTGTGAAGCCTTGATGCTCCGCTATAAGTCGGAAGATTTCGGATATTTGGCCAACCAAGTGTCGATTTGGTTGGAGGGCGATTTGCCGACGTATCACTGGTTCAGCGGGGTCCCAGCACAGCGGATTGAGACTTATTTTGATAACTTGCTGCTGGGCGTGCGTCGTTGTGTTTACGATAGCTCGGTCGAATTGGAGGATTTATCGAAACTGAATTGGCCAGACCCGAGTCGTGCGGTCGATTTGGCCAAGGCGCGGCTACTGCCAGCTCGGCAGGCGATCGGCCAGTTTATGAGTGGCTATTCAATCGAGAGCCTGTGCAATGGCTTGCGGACGGTTCGAGTACGACACTGCGCATCGATGCCCGGCGAAGGGCGCGGCCTGTTGGAATGGGTGCAGTCATGTTTCACTGACTGCGATGGCAGCAAGTCGGGCTTAACGGCCGGCACGGAATTCTCACTGATCGAATCAGAGTCGTCCGACGTGTGTGCGCTAGAACTAGAATTTGTTTACAGCGACGAGCGTTACTTGAAATGTCGTAAGTTCAAGGATGGCTCGCGAGGTGAAATCCACGCATCGCTGGGGAAAGGCGAAACGGATGTATTCACACGAGTGAAGCCAATGGCGACTGAGCAAGCACTGGCCGAAGCGTTCTTCTTTTAAGACGCCGACGAGCAGCGCAACTCAGCGCGACTTATTTTTCCAACTGGTCGAGGGCTGCGAGCACATCGTCAGCCTGATTAGCGGTGGAAGCTTTCAAGTCGAGCCATACTAGTTTCCCGTCTTTGAAGATGTAGGCTTGGCGACTCCAACGGCTTTTATCAAATGCGGTACTCACCACCTTGTCGGTATCGGCAATCAGCGTGAAGGGGAGCTGATGTTTGTTGCGAAACGCCGCTTGAGTTTTGGCAGTATCTGCGGAGATGCCGAATATGGTAACGCCTCGTTGCTGGAGCACTTCCCAAGAATCGCGGAGACTGCAGGCTTGCTTGGTGCACCCAGGGGTCATCGCCTTGGGGTAGAAAAAAACGACAGTGGTACCAGAGTTGAATGCGGCTCCTAGATCGATCGTGTTGCCAGTATGATCGATGGCAGAAATTTGTGGTGCATCACTGCCGACTTCAAGTCCAGCGGAGAGCATGTTGGCGAATAGAGAAAAAATCATGAGTGGAATAAGGAAGAGTTTCATACGTGAGTAATCGGATCGCAGCCTGTCGCCTTACAGCCGAATGACTAAAACCCTCGATTAAGACTTTTTATGCTTTACCGACCACACGGTGGAGACGCGTGTCACGTCGGCCAACTTTTGAGTGGTGCGCTCCAAGCGACTGGCGAGTGTCTTAAAGATTTTGATGGCGATTTCAGGGTGTTCTCGGATCACGTTTTCCATGTCGCCAACATCATATTTTATGACGGTGGTCGGAGTGCGCGCTTTGACGGTGCAAGTTCGGGGCTTACCGAGAATGTCGCCCATCTCGCCAAAAATCGTGCCAGGATACATTAGAACGTTGAGCATAATATCGTCTTTGTAGACTTCGACCGCACCTTTTTCTAAAACATAAAAGCCCGTGCTCTCAGCGCCTTGTTTAATGATGCTTGCACCTGGGCGATATTCTTCAGTTTTTTGCACGTGTTTAATCAAATCAGATACGACTCGTTAAGCAAGCTCTTGATTGACATAAGCGCAGCAGCAATGCGGAGCTATGGGGCGTTCGTCCCTGCCTAATGATTCGTCTGGATCAGAATTTATTCGGTGTCTTTGACCTGGTCGAGCGCGGCTTTTTTAGGGGCATTGTCGACCAGGTCGACTTTCGCGCTTTTGAGTGCGCGTTGAATTTCATTGAGCTTCATGTCGCTTAGTCCGCTTGGCTTCTCCTCGCTGTTTGCGATCAACTCATAGCGTTTGCCAGTACCATCGCCACGCACGGAAAGCGCAACCGTCAGCACTTTGTCGAGTTGAGCTTTGGCATCTGCGTTGAGATACCAGAGCTGGCGGTGAATCGCGCCAGCTGCGATCCCGTGATCGATGATTGCCGTCCATTGTGCTTTCGTCTGCGCATCCATGCTGGAATTGCCGGAAATGTAGATGCCCAGCGGAAGCTGTAGCTCGCTGGCAATCGCATGGGCACGCATGTTGCTTGCGCCGTAGCGAACGCCAGATTCGAAGATCGCAAGCGCACCGAAGACCAGGGCCAGTAGCAGTAGCAGATTTTTTAATTTATCCATTAAAAGGGCGGGGATGATTACCTTTTTATTCAACCTCACGCAGCTGAATGGTGTCGATTATCTTTTCGCCCGCGATCACATTGGTAATAACAACCATCGACGCGCCCTTTTTTACCCAATTGCGGGCCTCTAGGGCTTTAAAGGCATTTTGAATGGTGCGCTCTGGATTGGTACTGTCGAATTGCATGAAAAATGGCTCAATGCCGCGCATGATCAACAGTTGGCTGAAAACATCGTTGTTATCGGTAAATGCGTAAACGGGCACGTTCGGTCGAAGTGAGGAGAGCTTTTGCGCAAGCAAGCCGCGGCGCGTAAAAACCACCACGCCGGCGTCTTCGAGCTCGGAGGCGAGAGATACCGCGGAGCGCAGCATTTTCGACTTCGGCAATTTGAGTACTAGGTCTTCGCGTAGCACGGGGCCGTCTTCACTTTCCATGCGCTTGGCGATACGATTGATCGTCTCAACGCATTCCACTGGATATTTGCCGATCGTGGTCTCGCCCGAAAGCATAACACAATCTGCTTCTTCGCGAATCGCATTGGCAATGTCAGTGACCTCAGCACGCGTCGGGATCGGTGAATCGATCATCGATTCGAGCATGTGCGTCGCGACAATCACCGGTGTTGTATTTTGAATACAAGCGCTGATTGCGCGTGACTGAATGATGGGCAGGTCTTCAAAGGGGCACTCGACGCCAAGATCGCCGCGGGCGATCATTAAGCCGTCGGAGGCTTTGATGATGTCTTCTAGGTTTCGGATTGCCTGTTGGTCTTCGATTTTCGCAATGACTTTGGCGGGCGAGCCGTGGTCGGACAGGTAGCGGTGGAAGATGTCAAGATCGTCTGGTTCGCGCACAAATGACAGCGCGAAGAACTCGACGCCTTCTTCGACGCCAACATCGACATCGCCTTCGTCTTTTTTGGTTAAGGCGGGTAGGTTGACGCGCACGCCGGGTAAATTAATGTGGCGACGATTGCCAAGCGGACCAGGGATGATGACCTCGCAGCGGACGTATTGATCTTCTTTTATCTCAAGCACGAGCAGGCGAATGAGGCCACTGTCGACTAGCACGGTGTCGCCGACCTTGATGTCTTTCGAGAAACCTGGATAGTTGAGGTCGACTCGACGCACACCGTCTTCGCCGAGGCTGCCAATGCCTTGCCCGAATGTGAAGTCGATGATTTCGCCTTTTTCCAGTTCAAAAGTCTCAGGCACATCGCCAGTGCGGATCTCTGGACCTTTGACGTCCATCATGATCGCGATGTGGCGACCAACGCGCTTACACACCGTGCGCACTCGACGGATGATTTCGCGGGTCCATGCATGGTCCGCATGCGCCATATTGATGCGGCAGATGTCAACACCTGCGTGGATGAGCCGTTCTAGGGTCGCCTCGTCTTGCGTGGCTGGCCCGACAGTGAAAATGATTTTTGTTTTACGATAGGGATTTTTCATGTGATTAGGGAATCAATTAAAAGTCTTTAGGATTTCGCAGCGGGGGCAGCGTCGATTTTAGGATCGACCACTTTGATGGTGAAGGAGCTAGTGCCGCCAGTGAGGGGTGCAAACTTATTCTGTACCAGTTCCAGAGTATTGCAGTCCTTGCTGAGGTGGGCGAGGTAGACTTCGCGGACCGTTGAACTGCCGTTTAAGGCGCTTAAAGCCTCGAAGCAGGCGTCGTTGGAGAGATGGCCATGGCGACCTCTAATGCGTTGCTTGAGTGACCAGGGCCGCCTTTCATCACTTTCTAGTAACATTTCATCGTAATTAGCCTCTAGGACTAGGATTTGCACGGATTTAATGTGTTGTTTGATATGTTCGGGCATATGTCCCAGGTCGGTGACCCATGCGAGGCTTTGGGGTGGCGAGATTAGGTCATCCACCTCGCCCCAGTGGAACGTGAAGCCAACTGGATCGTAGGCATCATGCGGCACTGAGAAGGAGCGCACCTCAATGTCGCGAAATTGAAAGCCAGTACCGGTCTGAAAGACCTGCCAGTTGACTTTTTTGACGAGTTTGCCCTGCACCGCGTCGGCGGTATCGCGATTGGCAAAGACTGGCAGGTCGGAGCGTTTGGCGAGGCCGCGGATCCCTTGCGCGTGGTCGCTGTGCTCGTGAGTCAGGAACACCGCATCGATGGTATCGATCGATTCCCCGACTGTTTCGAGCATGAGTCCGATACGCTTGCCGGAAAAGCCGGCATCAATCAGGATTTTGCTGTTGCCGGTGCGGAGCAGAGCACAATTACCACTACTGCTGGAACCTAAGATCTTAAAATCGGACGACATGTACGCAGAGACTTAGCACGCTTGGCAAGTTCGGCAACGCCTTTTTCCGAACTTGCCAAGTCGGCCAATACTGCTTTACCTCCTCCGCTTCTACAAAGACTGACGCGGGCTTGCGGCTCTAGTCATTCTTGGGCAGCTTGTTTGAGAACATCGGCGGCAAGCCTGCCGACGAGCCATCAAAGCATGAAAAATAAAAAAAGCATTCCAGCACAGGACCAACTGACCGCCGCCGCGAAGCCAGTGAAATCCTATGACCAGAATTTCGTCCTTACCGATGAATATCGCTCCGGCCTGCCTGATATGCAGAACGCGGACGCGCAGCAGATATTCGGAGCAAATGTGCCCATCCTTAAGGTCGGCATCTCAAACTTCAGGCTCCCGCTGCGTTATATTACGCCGACTTCTGATACCCAGACACTCGAAACCTCGATCACTGGCACAGTCTCTTTGGAGGCAAACCAGAAGGGCATCAACATGTCGCGGATCATGCGTGTGTTCTACACTTTTCAGGACCGTATCTTTACGCCCGACCTCCTGCATGAGATTTTGCTTGAGTATAAGACTGAGGTCATCGCGCATCGCGCGCAGCTGAAGCTCGATTTCGAATACCCAATTCTCAAGCCTAGCCTGCGTAGTGGACTTGAAGGCTGGCAGTATTACACATGCGCATTCGAAGGTAAAATCGACGAGCTCAACCGTTTCCGTAAGTACATTCACTTTGACTTTATTTATTCATCTGCGTGCCCGTGCTCATCTGAGCTTTCGGAGCATGCGCGTGAGAGTCGTAATGTATATGGCATCCCGCACTCGCAGCGTAGCACTGCGCGCGTGAGCGTCGAGGTGGCCGAGGAGGCGCATGTCACGATCGAAGAGATTCAGCAGATCTGCCTCGAAGCCCTCAAGACCGAGACTCAAGTGATGGTCAAGCGCGAGGACGAACAAGCATTTGCCGAGATGAATGGGGCCTTTACCAAATTTGTCGAAGATGCCGCACGTCTGCTCTACGAGCAACTCGACGAAGAGCCGCGTATTGTTGATTTTCAAGTCGCCTGTGCGCATCTCGAATCGCTGCATTCGCATGATGCGGTTGCTGTGATCAACAAAGGTGTCCCTGGTGGCTTTACTGGTCACTTTGAAGACTTCAAGGGCTTGATTCGCTAGGCGCTCGCGTGGTATGACGCGATCAGCCAGTGCAGTCGGGCCTCAGCTGCTTTTTTATACTTCACCGGTGGAACTTTAGTCGCAATTTGGGTTCAGCATGGTTCATAATTATATGACCACCTCCGTTACAGAACTAGCCGTGCAGAAATCCGAATTATTTGATGTCGTTGATGCCGAGGACACTGTCCTTCGCACAGCGGAGCGTGCCGTTGTTCATCGCGAACAACTAATGCACCGTGCAGTGCATGTTTTCGTCTTTAATACTGCAGGGCAATTGTATCTACAGCGCCGCTCGTTGAACAAAGATTCGGCGCCTGGTAAATGGGTCAGTTCTTGTTCGGGTCACGTTGATAGTGGCGAGGATTACGATGCCGCCGCGCCGCGCGAACTGGCCGAAGAGATCGGCTTGACCAAACCCAACGGGCTAGAGCGTATTTTTAAGGTGTCCCCTTGTAAGCAAACTGGGCAGGAGTTCGTTTGGGTCTATCGTTGCAGTGCAGAAGGCCCGTTTATCCTCGATCCCGAAGAGGTCAGCGATGGTAAATGGATCGACCTCGATGAGTTGAATGCATGGATCGAAAAGCGCCCTCGTGATTTCGCCTGGTCGTTCACCTATCTGTGGGAGAAATACGCTGCGTTATAGTTGGTGAGTTGGCTCATTAATCTGGTTTGGGGATTCCAGTAATAGATGCCCGCCGATGCGTATTGAGCCTGCTCGAGTCGGAGGTGTTAGGATTAGTAGGCTGCGACTGCCAGAAGTGATCCGAATGTTGTTCTTGTAGAGTAGATAGTAGCGATTGTGGTCTTTTGCAGCGATGGAAATGCCGAGCGACGCCCGGCTTCCCTGATTGTATGCTTGGCTAATGCCGCCGTGCTCTAAGGCAATCTGTGTTGTGCCGATCTTTCCAAATACATCAATCCCTGCGATATTAACTAGGCGAATACTACCTTGGGGGAAGTTGTGTTGTGAATCGTCGATCGCATAGGCGTGGATCCTGTCATTTCTGCGATCGCCATCAGGTGTGAGGAGCAGCAGTAGCGGAACGTTAGTTGGTTCGATTCGTATTCGTCCGACTAATATTGGCAGCGTTTTTTTGGCTGATGCAGGGTCTCTGCGGTAAATTCGGAGTGTTCTGTCCTCACTTTGAATGGTAGCTTGGTAATGGTCTGAACGGCTTTTTTTTCTGAACTCAAGTTTAGTTAAGCTCTCGGGGGCGTCTGCGAAATAGAGGTTAACAGTATCCTGTGCTCGCAGCGCATAAGTCGAAAAAGTAACCGAGTACGACGCTGGTTCCACTGCTGATGCTGTAACCACTGCAACTAAGGCCATCCAAATGTAAGTGTTGAATTTCATTACTGGCGGACTGGTGGCGACTCATTGATTGGAGCAATCCATTGGATGTTGAGGATTTTAAATGATCGCCCGAACAGGCGATTGCTTTGCTCGTCTGGTAAACGCTGTACCACTGCTTCGAGGTACGCTTCGGATTGGGGCACGCCATCACTTTCGTTCAGTGCAGCGCCGTAGGCGCGAATGCGGAATGTGTCTGAACGAACAAAGGAAAAAGGGCCTAAGGCATTCAGTAGGGTGGCTTGTGATATGTGTGCGGGTGTGTGCGCAGGAATTAAGTCTGTGCCATCCTCTCGGTTGTTTAGGCCTGGGACGACGTCGATCGCATCTTGCAGCAGGCCAGAATTGAGCCAGTCGGCCATACTGAGTGGTGGATGGCCGTTATTTTCGTAATACTTTTGTAGTTGTTGTACGATGGCAGTGCTTAGGGCTTCCACGTCCGCCTCGGTGAGCTCTCGGATCGACTGATAGAAAGTTGGGTATTGCAGCGAATTGAGCCAATTGACGTTATCGATACTGAAGGCATCGAGATAGCCACTGGTGTCTGCTCGCGAGACGAAATTGAAGCGCGAGTCGCTCGCTCTCTCGCTTAGATTATGAACCATCGCCTGTGGCTGAGTGACGGTAATTCGTTCAATCGCGGATGCATGTGTATCCCATTCCGGTGCGTTGGAATCGTCAGCTTGCTCGTAGCGAAAATCGAATGTATTTTCAGGAAAGCTTTTGCTCGATAGCAAACTCTTCCAGCTCTCTTTGGATGTCGAATTTAGATTGAAGCCATTTTCGATAAATAAGTGCTCGCCGGCATCTGGATCGATCAGTTGGGGGATCTCGATGTGATGGGCAATTCGACCATTAGCTAGAGGAGCCATACCATCCCACTCTACGATTTTAGGATCTGGTAAGGTAGAGAAATAATAGCGATCATAGTGGTCGTTTAGATCGCCGCCCCATGAGTTGCCAATCGAGTTAGCGGGATAATCTTTGTATTTAAGGCTCCTGAAAGCCCCAAGGTCAGTGACTTCGCTAATCGGTGGATCAATGAAGCGAGCAATTCGATCGCGTCGGCCGGTGTAGCTGCCTGAGGTTTCGTAATGAAAGAAATGGTCGCCTTTGAAGCTTTCGCTGGGCTCAAATGTAGAGAGATCAGCATCTGCACCATTGACTCTGAAGTCGTAGGGCAGGACAGGATTGGAGCTCCAGGCCTCGTTCAAGTCCCAAGAATCAATATCTACACTGATAGAGCGGCTACGTATGTCGTATGCGCTGAGCCAATTTGAAATGTCTGCGATGGCTCCTGGTGCTTCTTGCTCGTCTAGCATACGATAGCGAAATGCAAATGCGTAGCCAGGGACTTCAAGAGAATTGGTGTTCATGCCCCATGCGCCAGTGCTGGAAGTGGGCACGCGTTTTAACCAAGAGGCACGATTGTTGTAGCTGTTGTAATCATAATCGATGCTGAAGTCGGCGTAATTCTTTAACTCGATAGTTAGCATCTCTCGCTCCTGATTGCTGGCATTGATGGCCTGCAGTGTGATTTCTACGGGCGAGCTGTTGAAAGTGAATCTACCGGTATAATTGTCGGATCGATTGCCGAGTATACTTACCCCCAAGACTTGTTGAATCGTGCCGCTGTTGTTGTCGCCGTGCGAAGTGCTGATACTGCCCGAATCGAGAGGCAGACTTGTCCGAAAAACCATCCCGGGGCGCAGGATTTTAGGGCTGCGGTGATCGCTCCATTTAATTCGGATATTTGGGATTGATCCAACCACGGCGCTGGCCGAATTGTTATTGGTGATGTTGAAGTTGGGTAGATTCTCTATTTCGACTGCGATGTCTGAAAATCCTAGAGAATCAGGCATGTTGCTATCGCCGATCATCATCGGGACGGTGTAGGGATTCCACAGTTCTAGATACAGTTTATATACTAGGTAGACGGAGCTGTCGGTCGTCGAACTGTTGGCGACGTTGCCGTCTTCAGCGGCAATGCCTAAGCTGATTTGTAGTTCGGTGATGACTGGCAATAAGTCGAAGTGGTTAGCTTTGGCTTCGGTTTGCGCAATCGTATCTTCGCTGAGTTGCATCCCGATAATTTCGCTGCTCGGATGAGCGGTAGGATTGCCCCTGAATTGTACCAACTGAATCGATCCCTTAGTGATCAGGTTGTTCGGGTCATTGTAGAGCGTGTCGAGCTGTGCCTGAGTCGTCGTGGCGAAGTCCAGTGTTTTGAGAAAGCTAAGGTCTTTTTTTAAACCTCCATTGCTCGGGTTAGACAGCACAAACCGGTTCCGAAGGGTATGGTCGTGCCTGAAGGCTGCTTGAATTATATCCCGATCGGTCTGTGACTTATTGGCGGCGAGAATCTCAATTTGGTTTTGGTAGATTACTTGATCCAGTCGCGCCGCCGTTGAGCTACCTTGGTCATTAATGTCGAACAGTAAGTGGTAGTCGAAGTTCGGGTCATGCCGCGCGCGCAGAACCTTGGTTGAGTTGAGGTTGTAATCTAGGTAGCGGTCGCCTTCAGGGAGGTCGTCGAGGGCGTCATGCAGTTCGTCCTCGACGCTGATTGCAGCCTTTATGCCTTCATCAGAGATCCACCACGCATACTGCCCATGGTCGAGGTCTTGAACTGCCACGCGTGTCGGTAGGAAGTTATTCGACTGGTCCGGGTAATTACTTGAAGCAGAGAAACCGACTTCCATCGTTATGGCGACTGGAGGCGCAATGCTAGGATCGACAGTCAAGCCCGACACCAGCCACGTTGGCGCCGCGGCCGGATCGGTGCTGTCCCACACCCCAGTCCAGAACCTCGCAGACGGATCGAAATTACCGTCGCCGAGGATGTCGGCGCGAGCGGTCACGCGCTGGTCGGGGCCGGCGTGTTTCTGCAGCTCGCCGATCGCGATCATCAGCGCAAGTCGTGCGTTCTCACGTGCGTGTAATATTCGCAGGCTGTTGCTTGCCGCCCGGCTCTCCACTTGCAAAAGGGTCGTCATCGAGAGAATCAGCAACAGCACGAAGGCCATTAGCAATAGCGAGAGCACCAGTGCAAAGCCATCCAGATGATTAATTTGTCTATTTTTAGTGAAGTGAGGTTTCATCGAATCTCGCGCTTAAATAGAAGAATTTTTACCTAAGTCGCGAGTGTAAATAACGATTTTTTAATTAAGTTATTAAATTCGTTGAATCTGCGTGGATGACCGATTGCGGTCAGTTCTGTGGTCGCGTTAATTATTTTTTCTCCAAAAAATCAAATGAGCATCATTCTTGCTATCACTTGCAGTGCTTAACAGATTATCTTCTACTTTAAGTAGTCATGGCTTCCATCTCAAATACACCCACTATTCTTGTCATCGATGATGACGATGATCTTCGATATTCTCTCAAGCGTGTTCTTTCGACGCGTACCTGCCACTTCATCGAGGCAGACAGCGGCGAGGCGGGCTTACAGATGGCTGAGCAGCATGAGCCGGACGTAATTCTGCTGGATAATCGTATGGGCGGCATGAGCGGGATTGAAGCCCTGCAGCATCTGCGTGGGGCAAACCCGAATGCGATGATTATCTTGATGACTGCCTATGGCACGACTCAGACTACCATTGAGGCAATGAAGTTCGGCGCGTTCGACTACATCATGAAGCCCTTTGACCCGAAAAAGATCCTGTCGTTGATCGATTCAGCTCTGGCGGCGTCGAGCGATCTTGATCGTGCGAATCAAGGTAAGAAGTCCGAGGGGGTGAGTGCGGAAGAGATCGAGGGGGGTATTATTGGCAGTTCGTCTGCAATGCAGGCAGTGTTTAAAATGATCGGTCAGGTCGCCGCCAGCGATGTGACGGTGATGGTCACGGGCGAGAGTGGCACGGGTAAGGAGTTGATCGCCCGTGCGATTTTTCAAAATAGTCTGCGCGCGCAGAAGCCTTACATCGCAGTGAATTGCGCAGCGATTCCAGATAATTTAATCGAGAGTGAACTGTTCGGCCACGAGAAGGGCTCGTTTACTGGAGCGACTACGCAGCGCATTGGTAAGTTTGAGCTTTGCGATGGTGGCACTATTTTTCTCGATGAGATCGGCGATATGGCGCTCGCCACGCAGACTAAGATTCTGCGTGCCTTGCAGGAAGGTGAGATTCAGCGCGTCGGCAGCAGTGAGACCGTCAAGGTCGATGTGCGCCTACTCGCAGCCACCAACAAACCACTCGAAGCGATGGTCAAGGAAAAGACTTTCCGTGAAGATCTCTACTATCGCTTAAATGTGGTGCGTATCCAACTGCCACCCCTACGTGAGCGTCTGGAGGATGTGCCGCTGTTGGTCGATTTTGTGCTCAAGCGACTCGCTCTTGATAGCAAGGCGGGGACCAAGGCGATCTCACCTGAGGCGATGGCTGTGTTGTCAAAATACACTTGGCCAGGCAACGTCCGCGAGCTGGAGAATTTGATCTATCGCAGTGCGGTAATGGCGCAGAGTGATACGATTTTACTCAAAGATTTACCGCAGGAACTCCTCTCCGCAGTCGGAGCTGTCGATGCGCCTGTTTTAGCGCCGCCGATTGGCGACATTATTGCAAATATCGATGACCGCGCCCAATCCGTCGGGTCGATCGAAGTGCCACAGACTGAAGCGCCAGCGGCGGATGTGACGCCGAGTATGCCGTTCGGCGAGCCGTTTGCCGAAGTCTATAAGCAACTGCGTGAGGCGCATGGCACCAATATACTGGAACACGCCGAGCGCGAAATCATCAAGCGCACGCTCGAAGACGTGGGGGGCAAGCAGGTTAAAGCCGCTGAAATACTCGGTATGACGCGGGCTACGCTACGCAAGCGTATCGATCAATATGATCTTGGTAAGTAGCGAAGTTGTGGCGCGAGAAAGGTATCACAGCCCGAAGGTGTATCAGTCGGACGTCGGTTCGAGCTCAACATCAAATTACGAATGAGAGATGGTTGAATCGCTTGCGGTACCGAGCGTGGACGACTCGCGCAGGTTGAGCCACTGCTGATAACAACGAGGGCGAGTCGCCCTCACTCCTGTGCCGATTCGCCATCGCAGCTGTTCTGTTCTGCCTAAGGCTGTACGAAGATGTGTAACCGAGCTTCAGCTTTCATGCCGTCTGAGCCGCGCGCGTGGATCAGCACCGACTCGCGAATCTGCGTCTCAAAAGACTTCGGCAGGATGTGGAGGATGCGGTCGACACGGCCATCAGGGTCGGGCTCTGCTCTGATCGTGAGCATCGAGTGATCATACTCGATACTAGTGATCTCGCTGACATAGCGCTTGTCGAGTGTGATTCGAATGTGACGCTCGGTGCTGGAGGTGGACGGGTTCCAATAGACGATTTGCGGCTGAGCATCGACGAGCTTTGGCACTTGCACGATCATATGCAGCATCGCCACCGGGTCGGCTTGATCATCGAGGAACACCTCAAGTTTGTTATGGTTCAGCCCTTGGCGTTTACCCTTATTAAAAATGGCGGTGATCGTGGTAGATTCGCCGGGGTTGATAATTTTTTTATCCAAAATCGAGCTGGTGCAACCGCAGCTGGTTTTGACTCGAGCAATGCGCACCGTCTGGTCGCCTTTGTTGGTCACGACGAACTCGACCTGTGCTTCTTCCTGATCGGGTTTGAGTTCGATTCGTGCCTCGGTTTGATTCCACTCAAGCCTCGTCGCGTCGGCGATTGCTGGCAGCAAGAGTGTAAGCAGAGAAATGGTGAGGAAGGCTGCGGAAAGATGCTTAAACATAATTAAAGATACAGATATTTGTGTGCGGATCAGGTGCAAGCGAGAAGCTTTTTCTTATGAGCATGAATCCTCGAGATTGTTCCGTCGGTCTTGCTTGAGTACCAAGGCCACCGCACCCAACAGCAATAGATTGCGCAGGATGAGCCAGCGGTAATCGGCGTTCGCTTCGCCCGTCTCCGCGCCGAAGCAACCACAACTAATGTCAAGTCCGCGCACCCACGCGCTGAGATGCAGCGTAATGAAGAGTAGCAGCAAAAGCCCAGTCAGGGCGCCGCTGGCACGTCGGATTACTGGCACTAGGATCCCAATCCCGAGCACGAGCTCTAGCCATGGTAAGACTAGCGCGACCCAGTCTGAAAGCCCAGAGTCGATCACCCGAAACGCGTCCACAGAGCTGGCGAATGCGACCGGATCTGCAATTTTCGGCAGGGCTGCCGTCACGAACACGCCGGCAAGTGCCAGGCGAGCGAGTAGCACGAAGAGGCGGTTGTTCGTTATCGCAGCCATGCGTCCCAGCCTCCTTTTAGACTATAAATTTCAGCATCTGGTAGCGCCTCGCGCAGACGCTCGGCAATCCGCTTGCTCGTGCCGCAGTGTTCACTGCCACAATACACCACGATTGGGCGCGGTTGCGTCAGCCATGCGTCCATGAGCTCGATAATGCCAGTGTCCCAGTGGTCTTCGTTCAAATAAATCGCCGCAGGGATGTGTTCGCTGCGGTAATCAGCTTCACTACGTGCATCGATCCAGATGACCTGTAGTGCCCGTGCATCGGTAGGTCGAATCTCGCCTGCGGCTAATTCGGGCGCCGCCCAAGGCAGGGGCGCGAGTCCGCTAAATAGCGAGAATGCTGCGCCCAGCAGGGTGAGCGCGGCGATGAACAAAATCTCTCGGAAAAACCTAGCCATTCAAATACAGGGTAGCGCAATTGACAGTGCGGGCAAGACTTCTGCGTCAATCTGAGCCAGTATTAATTGGTGGTGGAGCACTGTGCACTGCGGAAAGTTCAAGCAGGTTGGGCGGCGAGTTATTTGCCATGTGCTGTGTTTAATGTCGTGAATGCGCGGTATCAGCATCGCGAGAAGTGCGATGTCGAGCTGCGGCGCGATATCGTGCACGCAAATTAGGCGGAGGTTTTAGTCGCTCGGACTTTGACAGCGTCTCGAAAGCGTAGAAGCATGCGCGTCAATTTATGACGCGCCTGTATCAGAAACCTAGAGATCACCAACGCTTGCCAATTAGCATCGTATTGGGCGTGGTGGTGGCGTTGTTGATCTTTTTATTGGTTCCGTTGACGCAGATATGGCAAACGCCAGTGCCGCCGTCGGGCACGGTCGAAGAGCTCGTTTTGGCAATTCAGCCTCCGCCTCCGCCGCCAAGCGATCCACCGCCGCCCGAGCCTGAGCAGGAGGCCCCGCCCGAGCTAGAGACGCCACCGCCGATGCCGAGCTTGGAGCAACTAGAGCTGAGCTTGAACCCCGGAACTGGTGGCGATTTGACGATTGGCGATGGGCTGGATTTCAATTTTGAAGTCGAATCTGCGCAAGAGATAATGAGCCGCTATGGCTTTGATGATCTGGACCAAGTGCCGCATGTCACTCGGCGTGGTCGGATTCAATACCCAGTGCAGCTCCAGCGCCGCAGGGTGGAAGGCTATGTGAAGTTGCTGGTCTTTATCGATCCCAGCGGTCGAGTCGATGTGCAGGAGGTATTAAGCTATTCGCATCAGGAGTTCGTCCAGCCGGCTAAGGCGGGCGCGGCGGCCACTCGCTTCTCAGCGCCGATCCGAAACGGTCAAGCGGTGAGCGCCAAATACTCATGGAGAATCGAGTTTTCGTTAAATAACTGAGGGGCTTTAGTCTGGATCAAAAAAGTGAATCGCCGTTGGCATTTTAGTGATTCTTCTTGGAGCCGTCCTGTGATCAGTGCTCGGAGTGAGGGCGACTCGCCCACATGATCCAAGTGATGAGGGCGAGTCGCCCTCACTCCATTTTGAAATCCAGCGTGCGCCTGCAGTAATCATCGATATATTTTTTCGTGGTGCATCAGTCGCTTAGGTATGCATCAATGTGATGATGATTAAAAAAGCGCGCGCTGCATATGTCCTTCAACGTTTGCAGGAGCTGTATCCTGATCCGCCGATTCCGTTGGATCATAAGGATCCGTATACCTTGCTGATCGCGGTGTTGCTCTCGGCGCAGTGCACTGATGTGCGGGTCAACCAAATCACGCCGACGCTGTTTGCGCGTGCCGATACGCCGGAGGCAATGCGACAGGTGCCTGTGGAGGAGATTCGCGAGATCATTCGGCCGTGTGGACTGTCGCCGATGAAGTCGAAGGGTATCGCTGGTCTGTCGCGGATGTTGGTCGAGGATCATGGCGGGGTGGTGCCTGCTGATATGGCGATACTGGAGACTTTCCCGGGGGTGGGGCATAAAACCGCGTCAGTGGTGATGTCGCAGGCGTTCGGCGTGCCAGCATTTGCGGTCGATACCCATATTCATCGCTTGGCGCAGCGCTGGGGCTTAACGGGAGGCAAGAGTGTGGTGCAGACCGAACGTGATTTGAAGCGGCTGTTCCCTGAGGCGAGTTGGAATGCCTTGCACTTGCAGATTATTTATTACGGTCGTGAGTATTGCTCGGCGCGCGGTTGCGATGGCACTATCTGTCCCATCTGTCGGACGCTCTACCCAAACCGAAAGCGGGCAGCGAAAGTTCACAAGGCGTAGTTTTCTGTTTATCGGCACTTTGAACCTCGAACGCGCAACTTTGACGGAGGCTTTACGCAGACGGCAAAGCAATATGGAGTGGCCCGAAGGGGAGGGTCCGCCTCCGCGCGGACCGCAGCACCATATGGTCAGGGGCAATGCGGACGACACGGAAGTCGTCCCTCCCAGTTAACTGCTCCCTGCCAGGTCTGATGCCTACGACTAAAGACTCCTTGCGGCCTCTTGGCGCGAATGCGCGGCAATTAAAAAACAGTTTCCGGATCAGCGATTAATTGCCAAATAGGGAAATCGTTTCTTGCGTGCCAATGTCGAAGGTCGATGCCTGACTCGTCGTGTCCAGCTGAGTGCTATATTTCTGGGTGGACTCAAAACCGGAGTTGTTAGTGGTGCCCAGAGAGGAGTAGTCCATTTCGAACTCTGAGACTTCGGCCGTGCTTGTCACTGCGGTCGTTTCTACTTTGGCGAACAGTTGGCTGTTCACTGCGAGGCGATTTTCGATGGCTGGCGCGTCACTTTGCTCGACCAGCTGGAAAATAAAATAGGTGCCTTGTTCAAACGCGGATAGTTGGCAGCCGGCAGTGACGATGAGTGTGGCACTTAGATAAGCGAGTGCGGTTTGTGTTAGGCGCGGCATAGTATTTAAATAAGTTGTGAGCAATGCTGATCTTGTCGAGAGTCATTCATTGCAATTAAGTGTGCCATTTTGGCGCTGCCGATGGCTGGTTGTCTCACTTTTTCTGTTTTGAATCTGGCAGAACTTTCTAAATGAAAATCTTAAGTTATTGAATGCTATTGTTTTGTGTAAAATTACTTACTTGGTTCGTTAGTTGGAACGAGTTATGCAAGAGTGATAGGTATGAATATAGATTTTAACACATTTACCGAAAAATCCGCTTTTGCCGTACAGGAGGCGCAGAACCTTGCGCGTCGGCACGGGCAACAGGAGATCGATGTTTGGCATCTCCTCCTCGCCTTGGTTCAACAGGAAGGTGGCATTGTGCCCAGCCTATTGGAGCGGCTACAAATTACACCGGCGGCGGTGCAGCTCGCCACGCAACGCGAGATCGATAAGTTACCCAAAGCCACAGGCAGCGTTAATGTCAGCCAGATCTATGTCTCGTCCGCGCTTCAGCAGGCGATTTCGCAGGCCGATAA
>JAFMHF010000018.1:31523-35246 GCA_017854655.1 Puniceicoccaceae bacterium
CCCGTACTAATCGGGGAGCCTGGCGTCGGTAAGACTGCGATTGTCGAAGGCCTAGCCCAACGCATTGTGCGTGGCGATGTCTCCGAAGGACTCAAAGACAAGACCATCTTTGCCCTTGATATGGGTTCGCTGATCGCGGGTGCCAAATATCGCGGCGAATTTGAAGAGCGGCTCAAGGCAGTCTTAGCCGAAGTAAAGTCCAGCGAGGGGCGCATTCTGCTGTTTATTGACGAGCTGCATACGATCGTCGGTGCGGGTAAGTCCGAAGGTGCGATGGATGCGGGCAATATGCTCAAGCCGATGTTGGCGCGTGGCGAGCTGCACTGTATCGGTGCCACGACGCTCGATGAGTATCGACAATACATCGAGAAAGACGCGGCGCTCGAGCGTCGCTTCCAACCAGTTCAGGTGGATCAGCCCACTGTTGAAGATACCATCTCGATTCTCCGCGGCATTCGCGAACGCTTCGAACTGTTCCATGGCGTGCGCATTCAAGACAACGCGCTGGTGCAAGCCGCGGTGCTCTCGCATCGTTATATCACCGACCGCTTTCTGCCCGATAAAGCGATCGACCTGGTCGACGAAGCTTGTGCGATGATTCGTACCGAGATGGACAGCATGCCGCAGGAACTCGACGCGCTCACGCGGCGTGCGCTAAGACTAGAAATCGAAGAGGCCGCGTTGCAGAACGAGAAGGATGACGCCTCCAAGGCGCGTCTGAAGGTACTGTCTAAGGAGCTCGCGAATGTGCGTGAGGAGGCGGGCGTCTTCCGTGCGCAGTGGGACAACGAGCAGGGCGCCATTGATGAAATTCGCGCCGTACGCGAAGAGCTCGATGTCACTCGTATCGCCATGGAAAAAGCCGAGCGCGAATACGACCTCAATACCGTCGCCCAGTTGCGGCATGGCAAGATGCCAGAGCTGGAAGAAAAGCTACAGGCACTCGAAGCGGTTGAGGCCAAGGAAGGCGCACTCTTGAAGGAGGAAGTCTCGCAAGAAGAGATCGCCGACATTGTCTCGAAGTGGACTGGTGTGCCGGTGACGCGGCTGGTTGAGGGAGAGCGCGAGAAACTGCTCCGCCTCGACGAAGTCTTGCACGAAAGTGTGGTTGGCCAGGATGAAGCGGTCACGCTCGTTTCTGAAGCGATCCTGCGGGCCCGCGCGGGGATTAAAGATCCGCGCAGGCCGATTGGCAGTTTTCTGTTCCTTGGGCCGACGGGCGTAGGCAAGACGGAGTTAGCCCGCACGCTCGCTTCGACGCTGTTTGACTCGGCCGACAATATCGTGCGCCTCGACATGTCCGAATACATGGAGAAGCATTCGGTGGCTCGATTGATTGGTGCGCCTCCCGGCTATGTTGGTTATGATGAAGGCGGTCAACTCACCGAAGCTGTGCGCCGCAAGCCTTATAGCGTTGTGCTGTTCGACGAAATCGAAAAGGCGCACCCGGATGTTTTCAACGTCTTGCTGCAAGTGATGGACGACGGTCGTATTACTGATTCGCAGGGGCATACCGTGGACTTTAAGAACACGGTAATCATTATGACTTCCAATATCGGCAGCCGCTATTTAACCGAAGGTGTATCCGGAGATCAAATACCGGATACGGTACGCGATTCTGTGATGACAGAGTTGCGTCAAGGCTTCCGCCCTGAGTTCTTAAACCGCATCGACGATGTCATTTTGTTTAAGCCACTCACCCTTGAAGAGATCACTGAGATCGTCGACCTCTTGCTCGCGCAGCTCAATGCACGGCTTGCCGATCGGCAGATCGTGATCGAATTTGACCAAGCGGCCAGTGCTTGGATCGGTGAGAAAGGTTACGACCCCGTCTATGGTGCACGCCCTCTCAAGCGCTTCTTGCAGAAGCAGGTCGAGACGCGTCTGGCGCGCGGTATTCTCAGCGGCGATGTCGCCGAGCAGAGTACGGTGCGGTTCACACTCGATGGCGATGAACTGGTCATGCAGTAGTCACGTGTGTTATGCCCAGAACCCCCGTCTGTGACGACGTAGGCCAAGGGACTTGCGATGCTGTGTGGCCTCGATCGTGAGATCGGGGAGCGTTGCAGTTGTGGGCGTGTGCTCGTTGCAGAACCCCCGTCTGACGACGTAGGCCACGGGACTTGCCCTGCCAGCTTACCCGACCACACCGATAGTTTTCAACAGCGTCGAAATGTAGGGGATCAGTTGCTTCTTGCGGCTAACGATTCCCGCTAAATCGTAAATGTTGTTCTGGCCGTGCTGTGGATAGTTGATCTGGCCCTTGAGCTCATCACTGCCAGCCACCACGAGCAGTGAATCCTGGGTGTTAATATCGGTCACCAACAGGAAGCTAAAGAGCAGCCCCTCTTTTTTGCGGTAGGCTTCGAGCGCAAGGTCGAGGGCATCTTCGTGTTTCCAGAAATTAGCAAATCCAAGTTCTTCGATCTGAGAAACCGAGTAAGTGATGTCGCCATCGGAATATCTCTTGCAGTCTGAGCAAACCACTTCTTCGGGTGCGTGATTGATGATCACCGAGCCAGATGAGAAAATCAGCTCCGCCAATTCTTCGGCGCTGATCCCAGCAATTGGCGAGAGCCAATCGAGCAGTTCGCTTTCGAGGGGAGTCGTGGTTGGACTATTGAGAAACAGGGTGTCGGAGATAATCCCAGACATCATAATGCCTGCCATCGCTGGTGTCGGTGTGAGCGAGCGCATGCGAAATAGGTCAGCGATAATTGAGCAGGTCGAGCCGACTGGCCGATTGATGAACAGAATGGGCTGCTCAGTCGGGATGTTGCCGAGGCGGTGGTGGTCTAAGATTTCAGTGATTTGCACTTGATTCGCGCCGTTCACGGCTTGGCCGAGCTCGTTGTGGTCCACCAGCGCGATGCGTGTGCGACTCGGGCGCAGAATGTCGCTCTTAGAGAACACGCCGAGTAGCTCCTTGTCCTCGTTGGTCACCATGTACAGCGGGTCGTTGGCATTCGCGATCCGGCGCTTGACGGATTCGATCCGATCTTCGGCGTTGAAGCACTTCACCGTGGTATCGACTAGTGAATCGATGTGCGTGGCGGTGCGGATGATCCACGATGTCGAGGCAGAGTCATAGGGGCTGACGATTAGCGAAACGTTACGCTCTTTGGCCCGTTCGATCATGTCGGCGTCGACTTCGAGGCCACCGGTGATTACCAGCAGACGTACGCCGAGCTGTAAGCAGCGTTCTTGGATGTCCCAGCGGTCGCCGACGACGATGACGCTGGTGTTGGCGTTGGTGCCGTCCTCCTTATGATTGTTTTCGAAGGAGCGAATGTCCATGGCGCCGACGCGCACGAATAGTTCTTCGACTTCGTCAGAGCGATCCTGGTGCAGCACGGTGGCGCTGAGCGAGCGAATGATGGCACCGATGCTGGTGTGCACGCGGCGCATCTTGCGCGGCTCACTTGGCTTGGGGATGAAGAACTCGCCCATCTGGAAAATCGAAATCAGGCCTTCAAGATGGCCGTTGCCATCGACCACGGGCAGGGCGCGCACGTCATATTTATCGATCAACTCCAGTGCTTCGGCGCAGGTGCTGTTTTTTGTGACCGAGCGCACTTTGGAGTGCATGATACTTTCTACGCGCGGTGTGACATCGCCAATGAAACGGGGCAGGGGCACGTTGAAGCGCTCTAGGATCGCGTCGATCCGCGCATTCGAATTGCCGCAACGAGCCGCGATATATTCGGTTTCGCCGATTGCGTG
>JAFMHF010000093.1:0-5078 GCA_017854655.1 Puniceicoccaceae bacterium
CCAAAAAAAGCCTGTAAATAATTGATATTCACAGGCTTTTATAAAAGTGGTAGACCGTCCGAGACTTGAACTCGGAACCAATTGATTAAAAGTCAACTGCTCTACCGATTGAGCTAACGATCCGCTTTAAAAGCGCAGGATCGAACTGATTTGGCAGCGGCTTGTCAAGTATAGGAATTTTTTTTTAATTGAACGAATTTAATGGGAACAAATCTAAGCTCTTAACGATCTATCTTAGATGAACCCGCCTATGAGAATAAAAAGCGAAGCCGCATGCCAAGACGATCTTTTGATCGAGCGTATTAAAAATGGCGATCTTGCTGCGTATGACGATATGGTCGCGCGCTATTGGGATCGTATTTTTGCACGTGTACACCATTTATTGAAGAATCAGCAAGATGCTGAAGAAGTCACACAAGACGCGTTTATTCGTGCGCACCGCGGATTAGACAAGTTTCGCGGTGATGCCTCTTTTTCGACCTGGCTCTATCAAATTGCCACGAATTTGGCCCACAATCGCTACTGGTATTGGTTTCGTCGCAAGCGGGACTACTCTGTCTCGCTGGATCAACCGCTCAGTGCAAATGGGGATCTCACACTGGAAAGTGTAATGCCTAGCAAGGGTGAGACGCCTTCAGAGGCTGCAGTCACTCAAGAATTTGTGCAGCGTGTGTCTGAGTGTATGAATGGCCTCGGTGAGAAGCATCGCGAAGTGCTGACTTTACGTAATGTGCAGAATTTGACCTACGCGGAGATTGCGCAGACGCTTGAAATTAGTGTCGGCACGGTAAAAAGTCGTATTGCACGTGCTCGGGAGAGCTTGCGTGACTTGATGGGCAGCGATTTCTCATGAAGGAATCAAAATTTACAGAGCTGGTAAATTTGTATTTCGACCAGGAGATCTCTTCGGTCGAGATCGAATTGCTGCGCGAAGAGCTCGCCGTTTGTCCTGCTCGAAAGGCTGAGTTTGAGTCGCGTTATCGGTTGCATCAAGCGATGCGTATCGCCGTGGCTCCGGAAGCTTTGGAAGTGGCTGAATTTCGTGTTCTGGCGGCGAAGAAAACTTCCCAAGCCAGTCGTTTAACGGCGTGGCTTCTTGGCTTCGGCATCGCTACCTGTGTGAGTGCGGCTTTCGTTTTATTGAGACCTGTGATTCGAGAAGCATCGAGTGTGGCCTCGGTAGGAGAGCTCACTGAGATGCTGCAGTCTGATATGAAGCGCTTTGCCGCGACCCAAGGCGCAGCTGGATCACGCCGCGGGAGTCTTGCCTCGCAATTACGTTTAATGGGACTCACCCCTGGACTTGCACCATTAGAGCCACAGCTCAGTAGTGTCGACGTCGAGGCGCTACTCCAACGCGAAACGCGCCGGCAGCGTGAGATTGATCGCATCAACCAGTATCAGGCTTACTCGGCGATGCCAGAGCAGCGCTTGTTCCAGCCATTGCCGCAAGCCGCTCGGGAATTGCAGTCACAGCAGCGATGGCCTGCTGGGTTTCAAAGCTCTTTGGCTAGCTTTTAGTCAGCGCGCTTTATTCTCCTTTTGGGTGGGAAACGCTCCGTCGTTTCCATTGTGCGGGGCAGGTGCATGGAAACGACGGAGCGTTTCCCTCCAGAGTGGCGACATGCTTTACGACAGTGCTTGTTTGACGAGCGCTTCGACACTCGTGTTTGCCGGCAGTTGGCTGGAGGCCTTGCGCACGAATTTATCGGCATCTGCTGGCTTGTAGCCTAAAATAATCAGACTGCTGACTGCATCTTGATAGGCACCGGGGCTGGCGCTTGTAGTCGCACCAGTTGCATCAGTAACAGTGGCTGCCGAGCTGAGGCTGACTTTGTCTTTGAGCTCAATGACTAGCCGTTCGGCTGTTTTTTTGCCAATCCCAGGGCATTTTGAAAGTAGGCCGATGTCGGCACTGGCAATCGCGCCGCGCAGTAGTTCGACCGACATGCGGCTGAGAATGGCGATGCCGATCTTGGGGCCGATGCCAGAAACTTTCTCGACTAGCAGGCGAAAGAAGTCGCGATCTTCGCGCGTGGCGAAGCCATACAGCGAGGCGCTGTCTTCGCGATAGACTGAATGGATGAACAGGCTGCACTCTTTGCCGATGCCAGGCACCTTCTCCGCCGTAGTGATCGGAATTTGGACATCGTAGCCGACGCCGCCGGCTTCGATGACGACGAGCAGGGGAGTGGTTTCAAGGACAATACCTTTTATGCGGGCGATCAAAGTAGGTGTGAGTTGAGGTTAATCGACCAGTCCAAGGACGTCTTCCATGTTATAGACGCCAGGGGCTTTACCGACGGCCCAGTGTGCTGCGCGCACTGATCCTTGGGCGAAGATCTTGCGATCCGTGGCACGGTGCGTGAGCTCGATACGCTCACCTGCGCCACAGAAATAGACGGTGTGCTCGCCGACGATGTCGCCACCGCGGATGGCGTGCACGCCGATCTCTTTGCGGGGACGTGCGCCTACAAGGCCTTCACGGCCATGCACGACCTGTTCGTCGTTGAGCGCGTAGGAATCCTTGAGGATTTCGATTAGTCGCTCCGCAGTGCCGCTGGGCGCATCTTTTTTATGATGGTGGTGCATTTCGAGCACTTCAGGCTCGTATTGATCGCCGAGGATGTCGGCGGCCTTGCGGGTCAAATAGTTGAGTGTGTTGACGCCTACAGAATAGTTGCCTGCCCAGACCACTGGGATCTTGTCTGCCACTGCGTTGACAATGGCTGCTTTCTCTTCGGCGGTGTGGCCAGTGGTGCCAATCACGAGCGGGATGTTGTTGGCGACCGCCAGTTCGGCGATGCCAAGAGTAATCTCATGAAAGCTGAAGTCGATAATCGCATCGCAGTTGGCGACGTTTGCGCTGGCATCGTCACCTGCATCACAAGCGGAGGCGATCACCGCGTTGTGCGCTTCGGCAATTTCAGAAATGGCGAGGCCCATGCGTCCGCGTGAGCCGTTGAGTAAAATTTTGAGAAGCATAGCAAGTGGGTGTTTCTTAAATGATTAGACGAGCGAGAGGTCTGCAAAGAGCGTATCGAGCACTTGGCGTGTGCTATCGGTTAGGCCGCTCAGAGGGAGGCGAACTTCATCGGATTGAATGATGCCAGCTTGCTTGAGTGCATACTTGATTGGCACTGGGTTTGGCTCGAGGAAGATGGCCTTGAAGAAAGGATAATACTTCAAGTAGATCTCCCGAGCGCTCGCGTAGTCGTTATTTTTTGCCGCCTGTACCATCTGCACCAAGGGAGAGACCACTAGGTTTGACGCCACGCTGATCACACCAGTTGCGCCTGCGGACATGAAGGGTAGGATCAAACCGTCGTCACCACTCATCACTGCGTAGTCGGGCCCGAGCGCACGGACGTATTCGACGACCTTCTCGCACGATCCTTCGGCAGCCTTCATGCAGCAGACGTGTGGATGCGCCTCGTAAAGACGTGCGGTGACGTCGACCGAGATTTCAATGCCACAACGTGAGGGGATTGAGTAAAGCACGATAGGCTTCTCGGTTGACTCGGCAATCTTGCTGAAATGCTGAAAGAGACCCTCTTGGCTGGGCTTGTTGTAGTAAGGCGCAACGATTAGAAAGCCGTCCGCGCCAGCTGCTTCGGCTTGGCGGGTCAAGTCGATTGCTTCGTCTGTCGAGTTCGAGCCAGTACCAGCGATCACCGGCACCTTGCCGCCGGCGGCTGCCACTGTGGCACGCACCACTTCGATATGCTCCTTGTGGGTCAGTGTGGGGGATTCCCCGGTGGTGCCGACCGAGACGAGTCCGTCGATATTGCCATCAAGCTGATGCGCGACGAGCGCATCAAGATCTTCAAAGGAGACGGCACCCGCACGCATCGGTGTGGCTAAGGCTGTGAAAACGCCTGAAAATTGATTTGTGTTCATGTTCTGTTTGAAAAGGATTGGCTTAGGTCACATGACCGCAGTTCTGCATTAGCACGTCGATATCATGCCTCTTATTCAATAGAAAATTTCGCATTCCTCTCAAACTAACTATAGTCCATTATGTCAGTTCTTGAAACAATTCACGGCCTTCTCTCCCTCGCGGTCGAAAATGGGGCTAGCGATGTGCACATTAAATCCAATAAACCAGCATTTCTTCGGCTAAGCGGGCGCTTGGAATCAGTCGAGATGGACCCGATCGCGCCGGCTGAGGTGAGAGAGTTTATTGAGCAATCCGTGCCCGCCGAGTTTCACGATATCTGGGTGAAAAATCGGCAGGTGGACTATTCGTATAATGCTCCAGGTGTCGGCCGTTTCCGTGTGAACGGTTTCTTACAGCGAGGTTTGCCCAGTATTGTGATGCGCCATGTGAGCGATCACCCCCCCACGTTTTCAGACTTGAACATTGATGGCGAGACTCTCGCGAAGTTATGCACAGAGAAAAACGGGATTGTGCTCCTTTGTGGTGCCACTGGTTCCGGTAAAAGTTCTACTTTGGCTGCTATGGTTAATCACATCAACCATAGCTATGATCGACATATTGTAACCTTGGAGGACCCGATCGAGTATACTTATGCAGATGTGAAATCGATTATCAATCAGCGTGAGATTGGCATCGATTGCCCCAGCTTTGCTCAAGGCATGCGCTCGGTGCTACGTCAGGATCCGGATGTTATTCTAGTTGGCGAGATGCGTGATCGCGATACGTTCGAAACCGCGCTGCAAGCCTCAGAAACTGGGCACCTAGTGTTTGGCACATTACACGCCTCAAATGCACAACAGGCAGTGCAGCGCCTCTTTGAGTTCTTCCCAGAAGAGCGTAAGCAATCCTTGCAGCGTCAACTCGCTGGTGCGCTTCGTGCAACCATTACACAGAAGTTGCTGACGGCGATGGAGGGTGGAGGCCGTATTCCGGTGTCAGAGGTCTTCGTGCTGGACGCGCTTGGACGTAAGACGATTCAGGACGGAAAATTCGAAAAACTCGAAGCCGTCATTGAAGCCTCGGAGGACAATGGCTCGAAGACTTTTAATCAGGATCTGTTCCGCCTCGTGAAGGGGGGATTAATCTCGAAAGCCGATGCGATCGATAATTCACCGAACCCGCGCCAGTTGGAGATGAA
>JAFMHF010000093.1:5343-7254 GCA_017854655.1 Puniceicoccaceae bacterium
TGGCTCGCGGAACTCGCACCAGATGTCGTCATCTTCGATCGTTTCATGATCGAAGAACAATTCGGCTGGCGGGTCGAAAAAGCCTGTCCGCAGGCATTACGGGTGCTGGATACCAGTGATCTGCACTGTTTGCGCGATGCGCGCCAAGCTCAACTTAAACACGGCGGTGAGTTAGATTTGTATAGTGGCATCGCACTGCGCGAGATTGCAGCGATTCATCGCACAGATCTGACGCTGATTATTTCGGAGTATGAGATGGAAGTGTTGCGCACTCAGTTTAACATCCCAGAGGCGCAAATTGCATATTGGCCATTCGGGCTGAATTTAGTCGAATCGAAGTTCCCTAGCTTCGAAACGCGGCAACATTTTATCATGATCGGCAGCTTCATGCACGCCCCCAATGTCGATGCCGCGCGCTGGTGCAAGCAGGCTATCTGGCCGCTAATTCGCCAGGCATTGCCAGAGGCGGAGCTGCATTGCTACGGCTCGTATGGAGAAAAGTATCAAGTCGAACTACATGCGCCGAAGGCGGGTTTCTGGTTTAAAGGTCGCGCCCAAGAGGCACTCGCGACGATGGCGCACTATCGAGTCAATTGTGCGCCGCTCCGCTACGGTGCCGGGCTCAAGGGGAAGTTGTTTGATGGCTTTCAGTCTGGCACGCCTTCGGTCACGACGCCGATCGGTGCGGAAGGCGTAACCGGGGCGATGGATTGGGGCTGCGCGATCTCAGCAGATCCGCAACAGTTTGCCGACGCCGCGATTACGCTTTATACAGATGCGGCACGATGGTCGCAGGTGCAGGCGCAAGGCCAACAGATCGCGAAGGAACGTTTCGACGCGGCAGAATGGTTGCCGCGACTGCCGCAATTGTTTGAGGCGGCGATTTTGCGGCTCAACGAGGATCGAAAGCAATGTTTCACCGGCCGGATGCTGCGCCATCATCACCATCGCAGCACTGAGTTTATGAGCCGTTGGATTGAAGCAAAGAATCGGTGAAGTTTCCGATTTTTAGCTGCTGAATTGATAATTCAGGAAAACGTTCAAAGCTCCTGTCAGCACACTGGAATCGAGCTTCTAACGAGCCGCCATCTCGATAAATAGCTGATGTGGTCAGTGTTTTGTAATGTTTCATTTCTTTCGTCGAACGTCCACCTTGAGTTTCGGCGTTATTGCGACGTAAACTCCAAGGTTTTGGATCCCTTCTTCTTTCGTGTGACTTCGGCAATCAGCAGGAGCAGCCCAAGGAAGCTGACAGCCCAACCCGCCAAGGCAATGGCGTTCGTTCTTGCCAGTACCTCGGAGACGAAGTCGCTGGGACCTTGCAGGTGGATACGGTCCGTCTCTGAAATTCCGTCTGCCAGTTGAGCTTCAATCTTGTCGACGACTTCAGTGTGACGTTCAAGTGTTATCTTCGAGTGGGCGCCAGCAAACTGCGCTTGCAGCCAGATCAGCATCCCTAACAGCATCACAGCGCCACACAGAGTTATTCGTATCCATTTCATTTCTCAAGATCCAATGTCAGTCTTGAGCGGACGCGAGCTTGTCTCGCATACGCTCAAGGGCGTAGTTGGCCATATTCGGACCAACCCTCGTTCGCCTTGCCAGCGTCCAACGAAAAATCCTTCTCTGGCTGGGCTGATTTCCTTCGTTGAATCGCTATGCGCCGTAATGGGTGTGAGAAGCCCTCTCAGTACGGATTCGACGTTTACCGCCTTCGCACAGGCCATCGGGTACACACGGGCTTCCTCCAATGGCGCGTTGGCGGCAGGTGTCTTCGTCTCTGCCGCGGCCGGAACTGCGAGCATGGCTAATAGAAGGAAAGTGGTCAGGATGGACAGCAAGCATAGGGACTTCAGGTGGTGGTCTTGTTTCAAGTGGAGCATACACGTTCCTTTCTCATCTCTAGCCGAA
>JAFMHF010000094.1 GCA_017854655.1 Puniceicoccaceae bacterium
CTTGCCCTAAAGGGCACCCAGTTGTTCTTTCACTTGCCCTAAAGGGCACCCAGTTCAGTCACCCTTCGCTTCACTCAGGGCAAACCTTCGGTTTACCATCTTCGCACTGTCGTGCTACGTCAGTCACCCTTCGCTTCACTCAGGGCAAACCTTCGGTTTACCATCTTCGCACTGTCGTGCTACGTCAGTCACCCTTCGCTTCACTCAGGGCAAACCTTCGGTTTACCATCTTCGCACTGTCGTGCTACGTCAGTCACCCTTCGCTTCACTCAGGGCAAACCTTCGGTTTACCATCTTCGCACTGTCGTGCTACGTCAGTCACCCTTCGCTTCACTCAGGGCAAACCTTCGGTTTACCATCTTCGCACTGTCGTGCTACGTCAGTCACCCCTTCGGGGCAAACCGCAGACGGTTTACCATCTACGCGCTAGTCGCGCTTCGTCACTACCACTCTCACTTCTCGCTCTCACTATTTCAGAATGCTCAGTTATCTCGCCGATTTTGAAGCCTACTTTGGGCCGCTCCGTCTTTTTCGTTATATCACTTTGCGTGCTGCATTTGCTGGACTGACTGCGATGAGCATCGGCTTTATTATTGGGCCTTGGATGTTTGCTAAGCTTCGCGCGTTGAGTGCAAAACAGTCGCTACGCACTAAAGATGAAGTTGGTGATTTGGCGGAGTTGCATGCCTCGAAATCGCAAACGCCGACAATGGGTGGATTGATGATTTGTGTTGCTGTGATTGTCAGTGCGGTGCTGTGGGCGCGGCCGAATGTGTATGTGTATACTGGGCTGCTGGTCTATCTTGGCCTGACGGTGCTCGGTTTTCTGGATGACTATTTAAAAGTCGTGAAGAAAAACAGCGCTGGGCTTTCGGGTCGTTGGAAGCTGGCGGGGCAGGGGCTGCTCACTGTTGTGGCGTTGCTACTGTTGCTGACGTGCCCTGAATCTGCCGAGCGTATGCGCGAGTTGTGGGTGCCGTTTTATAAGGAAGTGTTGTGGTCGCAAATGTCGCTGTTCTTTCTGGTGCCGTTCTTGTTTCTTATTCTCGCAGGTTCGAGTAATGCGATTAACCTGACTGATGGAGTCGATGGTCTGGCGATTGGTTGCACAGTGACGGCTGCCATGGCGTTTGCGATAATGGCTTATGCGGCGGGTAATACCATCATCGCCGATTATTTATTTATTAGTTACATCCCAGGTGCGGGTGAGTTGGCCGTAGTCTGCTCTGCGCTGCTCGGTGCGAGCCTCGCGTTTTTGTGGTATAACTCACATCCCGCTGAAGTCTTTATGGGCGACACCGGTTCGCTGGCGCTCGGCGGTCTCATCGGGATGATTGCCTTTATGGTGCACCAACCGCTGACTCTGATTATCGTAGGTGGTATTTTTGTGATGGAGGCGGGATCGGTGATCCTGCAGGTCGGTTCCTTTAAATTACGCAAGAAACGTATTTTTAGAATGTCACCGATCCACCATCACTTTGAGCTCAAAGGCTGGCACGAGAACAAGGTCGTGATTCGTTTTTGGATACTCTCTCTGATTTTCGCGATGGCTGGATTAGCGACGCTAAAACTCCGCTGATTGTCAAAATCTCGATTTCGGCGTCGCAGCTCAGTTATTCTCTCGCCAACGGCGTATTATGTTGTGGCGCGATGACTCGCTTCGCCAATTACTTTGAAGGTTTTTCGACCTTCATTAACTGGTAGAGTGCTTCTCGGCCAAGGTCTCCTTGAGTGATTTCAGCGTTAAAGTTGTTCGAATCGGGCGCTTTGTCTGCGAGTAAAATGAATTCGAATGCAGCGGGGTTTTGGCCTAGGTAGTAGCGTAGGATGTCATCCGCCGCGAGTATCCAGCGCCCTTTCATGCGAACTAAGGAAAAGTCGATGGAACCCATTCCATTGGTGCTGCGATAGACGAGTTCGGTGCAGCATTGGTAGGTATCATCTTGGAAATCAAATTTAAAGTCATAGGTTGCGCCGACGTATTGAAACGTCGTGATGAGCTGCTGTAGCCGCTCTTGTTGAGTGATCACTGGGCGTATAACGACCATACGGTTGATGTGGGTCTTTAGCAGCTTGTCGAGGGAGTGTAGTACGACGCCTTCGGCGACTGCTTCTACGATATCGATGGTTTCACCTGCTGGTGTGGTCTGAGCCTTGACGTGTTGGATGAGTTGATTGGCTTGCTGGGGCGAGACGGCAGCGTGCGTGAGTGCTTCATTGGTCAGTCCAGCGGTTCGGCGTTGGGCAGGGCTACCAATATAGGTGATGCCGTGCTTGAAATTCCCCGGGAGGAAGATGTTACTCATGTAGCCTGCGGTATAGGTCAGGATGATATCACCAGGCTGGAGCGCGTCATGGATCTGTTTGACTTGAGCGTCTGTGAATGTGAGCAGGTGCGAGTCGGGTCTTTGAATACGAGCGACATTCTTGAAAATAAATCCGCGCGTAGTATAGAGATCGTTTTGGAGCTTTTGGTCTGCGAGCGCGCCAAGTTTGGCAATTTCGCTATGGCGTAGTCGGTTTTCCAAATCTTTTAGAGTATGCCGATCAGAGTAGAGTAGGTAGCGTGTTTGGATGTGTGTGTCGGCGTGCAAGGTGTCCATCGCAGAGATCAGCGCCGTGTATTTGGAATCAGACTGTTTGATCTTGTACAGCGCGCTATCGCTTTGATTGAGATCTTTGCAGAAAAGAAACCATGAGAGATCGAGCAGTTCGAGGTTATCAATCGACGTCACATGGTCGAAGAGCCGATCGTAGCAGTTCTTCGGTAGATCATAGCGGGGGTGTGCAATGTTGAGAATTTTGGTGAGGTCTTTGTTGTCGTGAAAAAGCGCGCAGAAATAAGACCCGAAGTAGTTGCGTGTGAGCGCTGCAGACATCCCTACGATGGCGCCTTTCGTGTGGGTGTCTTCGTTGTCGCCAAGGTGCTCTCTGTAGTAATTTACCAGTTCTGCGAGCGCATCTCGGGCGTTGATGGCGCGATAGATGAATAGCTCGATCTGTTTGTTCTCTGAGTCGTTGAGGTATGGCTCTTCCTTTGTGAGCAACTCGCGCTTGAGGCCAGTAATCTCATTGGTGAGGTCGGCCATCTCATTCTGAAGGGTTTGTAGAGTCTTGGTGTCTTTCTCCACTCGATCGATGCCATAGGTGAGGTGGGCAGGTGAGGCGCCGGTCTCAATTCCTGGTGTGAAGAGGTCGATCCATTGCATCCCTTTCGCTTGCTGCTCCTTTGTGGAGCAGGCGCAGAGCATGAATAGGGTAATTGATAGTATTGCTTTTACTAGTGTGTGGCGCATGTGTATTTGCATTTCGATACTAAGTGTGGTGCTTACTGAATGGGGATTTTGGTAACTTCTCACTTTCGTGAGAATCTATCAAGTCTGCATCTGTCGGCGACGTTTTGTGTTCGAGTGAGGAGCACAAAAAACGGTCACCTCAACTTGAGGTGACCGTTTTGAGAAAAAAGAGTCAGCTGTGTTACGCGTCTTGCTTGATCAGGATTTCTTTGGCACTGAGGCCTTGTTTGATCATCGGTAAAACGTGTTCGGTGTAAGGCACGATTACTTCAAGCAAATAAGGGCCGTCGTGGGCGATCATTTCCTGAATCGCGCCGCGTAGATCTTCGCGTTTTACAACGCGCTGACCGGCAACGCCGAAGCCCTTCGCAATCGTGACGAAGTCTGGATAGATCGCTTCGATATTATCTGGGCCGCCGATGTTATCTTTATCGCAAAGGACTGTTTGGCCACGGACACTCTCGTACAGCAAGTCTTCCCACTGAACAACCATGCCGAGGTGTTGGTTATTGAGGATGATCGTCTTGGCGTTGATCTTCTCGATCGCGGAGGTGGCGAGCTCCTGCACGTTCATGAGGAAGCAACCATCCCCATCGATGTTGACCACGAGCTTATCCGGGAAGGCAACTTTCGCACCGATTGCGGCTGGCAGGCCAAAGCCCATCGTGCCGAGACCCAGTGAACTGATATAGGTGCGAGGCTCACGGAATTTGAAGAACTGTGCGGCCCACATCTGGTGTTGGCCGACGCCAGTGGTGATGATCGCATCGCCCTTGGTTTCCTCGTAGAGTGCTTCGATCGCTTCTTGTTGAGTGATGTGACCGCTCTTGTCGTAGCTGAATGGATATTCTTCTTTCCACTCGTTGATGGTCTTCATCCAAGCGCTGATGTCAGGCTTCTTGAGTTTGCCATCCTTGCAGAGCTCAATCAGGCGAGTGAGCGCATACTTAATGTCGGAGTGAATCGCATGCTTCACGCGCTTGTTCTTATTGTGTTCGGACGCGTCGATATCGATATGAACGATTTCGGAGTCAGGTGCAAATTTCGAAACGAGGCCAGTGATGCGATCGTCAAAACGAGCACCTGCGCAAATGAGAATGTCGCTATCGCAGACCGCCCAGTTACCAGCAACTGTGCCGTGCATACCGAACCAGTAGAGTGATTGTGGGTGCTCAGCGTCGAATGCACCAAGCCCCATGAGAGTCGATGCCACGGGTATTCCGGTGAGTTCGGCAAATTCACGCAGCTCGAGGTGCGCTTCGGCCGAGACGATGCCACCGCCGATGTAGAGTACTGGGCGCTCTGCTTGGCCGATCAAATCGAGGACGTTGATTAGTTCTTCATCGGTTGCCTTGGGCTTGATCGCATCGATTTTGTAGCCAGGGAGGTCGACTTTAGCTGGGAAAGTTGGCTTGAAGATCGCTTGTTGCACATCTTTCGGGATGTCGATCACGACTGGCCCTGGACGGCCGGTGGTAGCGATATGGAAAGCTTCTTTAACGACACGTGGCAGGTCTTCTTTGTCCAATACCAGAAAGCTGTGCTTCACGATCGGCAAAGTCATGCCGAAGAAGTCAGTTTCCTGGAAAGCTGTCTTGCCGATAAACTGTTGGTACACTTGTCCTGTGATCGCGATCAGGGGAATGCTGTCCATGTAGGCGTCTGCGATGCAAGTCACGAGATTTGTCGCGCCGGGGCCGCTGGTGGCCATACAGACCGAGGCTTCGCCTTTGGCGCGCGCATAGCCGTGCGCCATGAATCCGCCGCCTTGCTCCATACGGGGCAGGATCGTGCGGATCTTTTTGCTCTTGGTGAGTGCTTGGTGAAGCTCCATCGACGCACCACCAGGATAGGCAAACACCACGTCCACTCCCTCGCGCTCAAGAGCGGCGACTAAGGCATCAGCACCCTTCATTTCGGGGCCAATTTCGTCCTGTTCAGCAGGGTCGATTGTTGTATCGGATTTCATTATTCTGTGGTGTTTTGTTGTGTTCTTGAAGTGAGGGAAGCTGCACCCTCTGGAAAAGTGAAGGACATAGACAGTAAAAAGCGCTCAAATCAAGCACGGAAGAGCCTTGCCGACGGCGCTGTTTCTTTTCAATTTCACTGACATGCCAAAAGTTTTGTTTTTAGGAGATATCGTGGGACGCCCGGGGCGCACCTTTGTGGCTGAGCGGGTGGCGTCACTCAAAGTGGAGCTTGGCGCGGATCTGGTGATCGCGAATGCCGAGAATGCTGCGGGTGGCGCTGGCATTACTAGAAAAATCGCTGTGGCGCTGATCGCGGCGGGAGTCGATGCCATTACACTGGGCGACCACGTCTGGGATCAGAAGAATTTTGAGAATGAGATCGATGGGCTAGAGCAAGTCTGTCGCCCCGCGAATTTACCAGAGCAGAATCCCGGTCGCACGCACTTGGTGATCGAGAAGGACGGTTTTCGACTCGCGATTTTAACTGTGCTGGGACGTAACTACCTGACATTAAAGTCAAGTTGCCCATTTAAAATGGCGGATGCGATGCTCACCGAGCTCAAGGATCAGTGTGACGCGGTTTTCGTGGAGGCGCACATGGAGGCAACTTCGGAGAAGATCGCACTGGGCTGGTATCTTGATGGCCGCGCAGCCGCAGTGGTCGGCACGCATACCCATGCGCCGACTGCAGATGGCCGCGTGTTACCGCAAGGCACGGCGTTTTTAAGCGATGCAGGTATGTGCGGGCCGTATCATTCTGTGCTGGGCCGTGACGTTGGGCCTGTAGTGGCAAGCTTTCTGGACGGCATGAAGCGGCGTTTTCCGGTGGCTGAAGACGACATTCGGATCTGTGGTTGCCTGATCGACATCGACGCAGCGACTGGCTTGGCAACCAGCTTTGAGCGAATCGAAGTGGTCAAGGACTAGGCGTCGATCACCAGATCCGCGTCGCCTTTGGGGGCGCAGCAGCAGAGTAGGGCATTGCCTTCGTCGGGTTCGCCTGAGTGGCCCATTGAGTATTCGACTGCGCCAGAGACGACTTTCTGTTGGCAGGCAGTACAGTTACCCATGCGACAACCGTAATCGAGATCGAGGTCGTTGCTCTCCGCGAATTCGAGGATACTATCTTCGGCGCCAGTCCAATTTAGTTCGACGCCAGATTTTTGGAAAATAATTTTAGCCATGTCTCGGATCGAAATCGGAAGCGGAGAAAACGCAAACTGTTAATGCGTATGTCGAATAAAGCTGCGGGGCAGGATTGAAATTATGGGTGAAATTCTTTACTGACTTGCTTTGCCAGCTACGGCAGACTTCGGTGTGAGTTCAATCTTTTAACTGCTCCTATATAAATGTCCAAAATCCGTCAGATCGATTATTCTACGCCACGCACACTACATGCTTATAGTGGTAAAAGTGTGGTGCGCATGACTGGCGATGAGACGCGTTATAAGTTTACCGGTGAAATGATTGATGGAGAAGAGGGCGAATTCGCTAAAATCGGTGAAGTTCGTAAAGACTGGCAAAAGAGTGCTTTCCCGCTGCCATGGACGGATTCACCTGATGTGGTGCGCCCTGATTAGCCTGACTTCACTCGATTCCTTTCGATTCTGTAGTCTACGCGCTTGACAGCGGGCATTGTAGCCCGTTTTTTCCTCGCTCTTCACAACTTCCGGCCTCTGGCCCTGAAATCTCAAAAACCAATAACAATATATGGCTCTTAAAATCCGCCTCCAACGTCACGGTGCTAGTCACCGTCCTTTTTATCGTCTAGTCGTCACCGAAGCTACTGCTCGTCGTGATGGCCGTTTTGTCGAAGTGCTCGGCACATACGAGCCACAAGCTAAGCGTGCGACTGATGAGCTCAATCTGAAGATTGACCGTATTGATTATTGGAAGTCTGTTGGCGCGAAGCCTACAGACACAGCTGCGAGCTTGATTCGTAAGGCTCGCCGCGAAGCTGCTTCTGAAGAAGCTGCTCC
>JAFMHF010000095.1 GCA_017854655.1 Puniceicoccaceae bacterium
CTTTAAGCGTTCGACCATTTCAGGATGATCTTGAAGCAAGTTCGTCGTTTCGGATGGATCTTCGTCTAAATTGTAGAGTGCAGGTTTGCTTTGCCCCTTGGTCGCATTTCTCATCGGCAGCGGAACACCGTCGGGGTAGCTGCTATCAATATATTTCCACTTCCCATCGATGATTGAATGTAAGCCTGCGACATTGCTGCAAATCATCGGCAAACGCGGCTCTTGAGATTCACCCACGAGCGTCGGAGCAAAACTGATACTATCCGGCGCATCTGCTACACTCGGTAACTGGCCGCTGACCGCTTCCACTAAAGTTGCATACATATCAACGATATTGACTGGCCGATTACTGATAGTGCCCGCGGTAACTTTACCATCCCAGCGCACGATTAGGGGCACGCGTAAGCCCCCTTCATAGATGGTATGCTTATCACCCTGGTTGATTCCATTTGGAGTCAACCCAGCGGCGATCGCGGTATTCTCGGGACGAGTTTTTGAATTACCGGGAATGTCGGCACCGTTATCCGCAGTAAAGATGATGATGGTGTTGTCAGCAATCCCTTCATATTCGAGCGCTTCAATGAGACGCCCAATCGATAGATCGACATCCTGAATAAAATCGCCGTAGGCGCCACAACCACTCGAACCTCGCATCGCTTCAGAAGGTACGATCGGATGGTGCGTGGCAGGATGTGCAAAATAGAGAAAGAATGGCGCACCGGGATCACTGCGATGAGTTTGCTTGATCCAATCAACCGCTTTGTCCGTCAAATATTCAGACGCCTCTTCACGCTGACGCTGCGGCGCATCGAAACCCACGTATTGGCCACCATAAAAACTCTTGGCATAGGCGCTGGTTTTCTGGGAGCGGAGGCCGTAAATAGCATCGTTTTCGATCCATACTCGAAGATTGTCGTCCAGATTTTGCGGCAGACCAAAATGATAATCAAACCCTACATCATTGGGACCGGGCGTCAGTTTCTCAGTATATTGAGTCGGCTTTTTATTCCCATAACCTAAGTGCCACTTCCCAATCTGCGCAGTCGTGTAGCCCATCTTCTGAAAATACTTCGGCAGCGTCATGCGGTTCGTGTCCACAACCATCGGATCAAACAGGTTGACCACGCCAAAAGGTAAGGCCGCGCGCCAGGCATACTCCCCCGTCAAGAGCGCGTAGCGTGTCGGCGAACAAATCGAACCGGGCGCATTTGCTCGGTTAAACTTCAAGCCCAGATCAGCCAAGCGATTCAAATGGGGCGTGCGCACCAGCTTCTTCGAGGCACCGTAGGCATTCACATTGCCCACACCAAAGTCGTCGGCCATAATTAGCACGACATTCGGTTTAGCGATGGCTGTGATTGCTACAACAAGACTTAATGTAAGTATACTGATATGCTTCATGGTGATTTGAGGTAAAAAAATTAACACCGAGAACATCACTGCCTCGCGGATGAATCATTAAAGTTGTTAACAACGCTGTTTGATTAAGCCAAGTAAGCTTTCAAAATCTTCGCTGTACTGACTGCACAGGCCGCGGGTTCCGGATTGATCTATATTCCCACCGCCAATGCCCCAGGCTTGCATTCCTGCTAGGCGTATAGACGCAACGCCTGCACCACTGTCTTCGATGCCAATCGCAGAATGACGCTCGTCATAGCCCATCCCTAGCCCCACGCGGAAGGCTTCAGCATAAAGCCAAGGATGTGGCTTGGGAGATAGCTCGCCCAGCGTACCGGCTTGCCCCTTGCGCAAGGCATGACCCGCAGTAATAATCGTGTCATAGAAATCGGCAGGGTCACCCATATTCAAAGTTTTGAAGGCATCGAGGATTTCAGGATAAGCTTTTTCGTAAAGCCCCGAGGTCACCAAGCCCAACTTGAGGCCCATCGCTTTTAATTCTAACAGAAAGTCTTTAATGCCTGGCGAGGGGCGGAATGCACCGGGCTTACCTTTACCATCTAAAATGAGCTGCATTTCACGGTGGGTGTGCTCGAAATAATACGTCCGTGCCACTTCAACCGATTTATCGGGGCAATATTTAGTCACGCAATATTGCAAATGCTCCGAAACCGAATGCCCCGAAACATAGGGTATATCGGCATCCTCCAATTCGAATTTACTATCACCCATCAGGCTCGCGACACTCAACTGAATGATCCAAATCCAAAACTCCTCGCTGTGCACCGTCGTACCATCCAAATCCATTAAGATTGCTTTTAGCGGCGCTTCTTCTGCGACTGAATCAACTGGATAATACGCTGGATACCCCATCGCAGAGTTAACCAATGACATGGTGTGATCTGCAAAACCTATAAATTCGACCTTACCATCACCCGTGCCAGCAATGGCGACCACCCCACTCTCCCCGACCCTGAATCGGTTGTCAGAACTTTGCTTCAATGAAATTAAACCTACTTGCTCAGCAGACAGCCCTAAGTTTGGAAATGACATAGAATATAGTTGATGTTTTACACTTTTGATAAAACGTTTTCTTCATAGCATACTTTTCAGTCAAACACTATTTAAATAAATTAAAATTCACGACGCATGGGCAAAAAGAAAACAAAGACCGCGATAGTCGTCGCACACACTCACTGGGATCGCGAATGGCGCTACCCGATTTGGAAGACCCGCTCCCTACTTATCGAGTTCATGGATTGGCTATTAGAGATCCTAGAAAAAGACCCGAATTACAGTGGCTTTCTACTCGACGGACAAACCGTCTGCATCGACGACTACCTTGAGATTAAGCCTGAAAACAAGGAACGCATCGCAGCTCAAGTGCGCGCCGGCAAGCTTGCCATCGGTCCATGGTATACCCTACCCGACCTGTTTCCCATTGCTGACGAATGCCTCGTTCGCAATCTCAACAAAGGCATTCGCTTCGCCGAATCGCTGGGCGGCAAATACAACCCGATCGCCTATCACACCTTCGGCTGGGGCCAAACCGCACAGTTCCCTCAGATGTATAAAGACCTGGGCATTAACTATGCCGTCGCCGCAAAAAAAGTCTCTAAGCAACGTGCACCTTACAGTGAATTCATGTGGCGCTCGCCTGACGGCTCAGAGCTACTGACCTCGCGCCTCGGCCACTTCACACGCCAGAACGGCTACTTCTACCTGCACTTCCCGGTTCGCCTGAACAACATCTACGACGACAATAAGTATGCCTGGAAATCGGGCGAAACCGGCGTCGCTTACCACCGCGCCGACAGTGAAATCGCTCGAAACGACTACTTTCGAATTGATCACGAAGACGGCTACTTCAAGGAAAACGTCAAGGACGCCGCCCAGCGCACTTGGGATAACATGGGAGAAACGCTCGTGCCCGACTACCGCCTACTCATGTGCGGTTGCGACTTCTCCACACCCAATCCATATTTGCCGCAGATGGTCGCTGACAGCAACGAAGCGATCGACGATATCGAATTCAAAATGGGTTCGCTGGAAGAATACTTCGGCGGGCTTGGAGAGCGCATCGACCTCAGCCAAGTGCCGACAGTCGACGGTGAACTGCGCGATGGTGAACCATGCGCCGCCTCAGCCAATGCCCTCTCGACTCGTATCCACATCAAGCAGCTCAACAAGAAAGCGGAGAACGTCATGATTCACCGCACCGAGCCACTGGCCGCGGCACTCTTCACTCTCGGCGCCGGGCACTCGAAGGGCTTTTTTGACAAGGGCTGGAATTACCTGCTCAAGGCACACCCACACGACTCGATCAACGGCGTCACGCAGGATAAAACAGTCGATGACAACATCTACCGCTTGAACCAAGCGATCGAGATTGCTGAAACCATCTACGAAGGTAGCATCGCCAGCCTACTCAAGCGCCTCGATCTCTCCAAGTTCAACGCAGAAGACCAACTCTTGCTGCTGCACAATCCACAGTCGCGCGCGGTCAATGAAGTAATCAAGATCGCAGTCGACACACCGCAGGAAAACAGCGTCTGGGCGATCGGCTTCGAAGACGTCGACGGCTCACGTCTCAATGTGCAACAAATCGCCCGCGACGAACATATACAGCCCGTGCACGACATCGAAGCACGCCCTTGGCCCTTCAGCGTCGATCGCCACGAGATCTACCTCGAAACAGGCGAGATCCCCGCTGGCGGCTATAAAGTCATTAAGGTCGTCAACGAATCCACTTACTGGCGCGAAGAAGAATGGTGGCCCAAAATGCGTAAAAGCGCAGGCAGCTTCATCGGACAAGGCGCGCATCAACTCGAGAACGAATTCCTCAAGGTTGAAATCAACTCCGACGGCACCTTCGATCTGACCGACAAGTCAAACGACCGCGTCATCAAAAACATGCACGCCTTCGAAGACGAAGGTGACACTGGCGACTACTGGGCCTACTACGCGCCGTATCACAATCAAATCATCAGCAGTCGCGGCTTCAACTCTCGCATCTGGATGGAAGACAACGGCCCGATCACCGCGACGATTGGCATCGAGACCATCATGCAGGTTCCTGCACGTGCCGAATACGGCAAGGTCAAGGTCCAAGGCTACGGCAAGCGTAGTCAAGAATTAGTCGACCTTAAGATCGTCTCGCACATCACGCTCAACAAGGGCAGCAAGCATCTCAAGGTAAAGACCTCGATCGACAACAAGGCGAAGGATCACCGTGTCCGCGTCATGATCCCGACCGACATCCAAACCGACTTCAGCGATGCGGCCGGCCACTTCACTGTTGATCGTCGTCACATGGTGCACGAAATCGACGATCAAGGGAAACACTTCCCAGAGATGGCACTCCGTCCGATGAGCACCTTTGCGGGGATCAACGATGGCGAAAAAGGTCTGGCCGTGCTCAACAACTGCCTGACCGAATTTCAACTAGTCGACGACGACCGTCGCACCTTAGCACTCACATTGCTACGCGCAGTGCGAAACCGCATCTGCACCGAGTCTCGTGTCTCTTCGGAATTCCCGGAAAAACTCGGCAGCCAAATGCTACAAACCGTCGATTACGAATACGCCATCTACCCACACAAGGGTGATTGGGTCGAAGGTCAGGTCTATGCGGAAGCGGATAAGCTCAACGCAAAACCTGCTGCCACTCAGATATCGATGAACAAAGGGGGCGACCTACCAATCAGCGCATCACACTACGCCCTCGACAACGAGGCACTGGTCCTGACTGCCGTCAAGAAGTCCGAAGATCGCGACTCGATTATCGTGCGTCTACACAACCCGACTGGTGAAACCCAGGCTGCGAAACTCAGCTTTGGGCTACCTGTGACACAGGCATGGCGTAACAACATCAATGAGATCCGCGGCGAAGCGCTGACGATTGAAAATGGGGTGATTTCACTCGATGTGCCGCATGGCAAAATTATCACCATTGAACTGAAATAATAAGGTCTCCCATGACCTAACTCCACTAGTCTTTACACTAACGTTTCGAAACGTAAGCTTACTCAAAAGCTTTGTTCGACCCAAAAGAATATGGAAGAGAAAAAATTTAATTCAAAAGGGATGCTAATCGGTATATGGTTATCATTTATATTCTGCCTAATAATGGGTGGGATTGATATGCTGTTCTATTCCCCGCATAATGTGGATTCATCAAGAGCCATAACCTTCATAGCAATGTCATATCCATTTATTTTTGTATGCTGTATGTTTATGACATTTAGAACAAAAATCATAGCACAAGATGATAAGATCAAAGAACTAGAAGACAAAATAAAACAAATAGTTTGACCAATCAGTCGAAGAAGAAAAGCCCGAAGGGAATCGAATTGGAGGAATTGAACTCTACGACAAGCTGATGGATGCCGAATGAACCAATCACGAACAACGAGTTTAGAACCATTCGTACTGAGCAATGTCGCTATCGTGGCATCGCTCATACTCTACGTTATTTTTGCAGCTTTATCTCTGGCTTCTGGAGAGCGTCCAAATATCATCATCCTACTGACCGATGACCAAGGTTACGGCGATCTCGGACACCATGGAAATACCGATATAAAAACGCCCAATATTGACCGGTTTGCACAAGAGAGCGTCGTTTTCGAGCGTTTTTATGTGAGCCCCGTCTGCGCACCTACCCGTGCGAGTCTCCTGACCGGACGCTACAACTACCGGACAGGAGTAACGGATACATGGAAGGGCGGTGCGATCATGCATCAGGACGAATATACGCTGGCCGAGGCTCTCAGCGCCGCGGGCTATGTAACCGGTCTCTTCGGCAAGTGGCATCTAGGCGACAACTATCCCTACCGACCGCAGGACCAAGGTTTCAGGAAAGTCCTGATGCACCCCGGTGGAGGTATCGGTCAGCCCTCCGACGTCCCCGGCAACAGCTATTTCGATCCGACTCTACTCGAGGATGGCGTAGGGGAAAAGTTCTCCGGCTATTGCATGGATGTTTATACCGATGCAGCGCTGGAATTCATTGAAGCCAACAGGGAGTCACCCTTCTTCGTTTATTTAGCGACCAACACACCTCACACACCGCTTCAGGTCCCGGAGAGTTACACAGCGCCTTATCTGGCAGCAGGACTACCAGTAAAAACCAGCAAAATCTACGGAATGGTCTCCAATATTGACCACAACTTTAAACGTGTCCTCGACAAGTTGGACGCCCTGTCACTGAGCAATAACACAATCGTTATTTTCATGAGCGACAACGGGCCAAAAATTTTCTCAGAGAGACGCCATCGCGCAGGGCTGCGGGGCGAAAAATCCGATGTTTATGAAGGCGGCATCCGTAGTCCATTTTTCATGCGCTGGCCGGAACGTTTCAAACAAAGCCAGACCATTAACATAAAAGCTTCCCACATCGACATCATGCCCACGATCTTGGCCGCCACTCGACACCAATATGCACTGCCCGCCGCGTTCGACGGCCGTAATCTGTTGCCACTGATAGAATATCCTGGTGCGACTTGGGCTGAACGCACACTCTACTTTCAGTGGCATCGAGGATACAAACCTAACAAGTTTCAAAATTTCACTGCGATCGGATCTCGCTATAAATTACTTCAAGCGAGCAATAAATTTGATCAGACACAGAAGCCCGTTTTCGAACTCTACGACTTAGAGGAGGACCCGGGAGAGACCCGTAATATTGCGCCGACCCAGCCGAAAATTGCCGAAT
>JAFMHF010000019.1 GCA_017854655.1 Puniceicoccaceae bacterium
AGATGGAGGCGCGGGTCGGAATCGAACCGACGATAGAGGATTTGCAGTCCTCGGCCTTACCACTTGGCGACCGCGCCATCTCAAATCGATTCGGGGAAAAAGAAGCAGGAAGCACACAAGATCAAGTGAATTCTGCCAACAACGCTCACTTTATCGATTTGCATTGTCTGTGCTCGATATTTTCCGAATCTGTAATGTAATGTCATTTTTCTCCTGAATCGAACCATGCCCTCATCCGATCGAAAACGCTCCAGCGAGTCCTCCAGTTCAGCACGCAGTCATTCGAGCAAGTTCATTCCGAACATGGCTCAGCTGCAGCAGGCGATCGAAGACCTACCCGACCCAGAGTCCTGGTCAGAAAAAACCTACGCCTGCACCATTTTAGTCGAAAAGAAGCAGAAGCTGCTCGAGTTTACCCGCAAACGTATCAACCGCGGCGAGGAAAGCCCCTACCGCTGGGTCTATCAGGGCCGGGTGCTGATTCGTAAACGCGATAGCTAGGACTTTCAGCATTGGGAGGGGTGACCTCCGTGTCACCCGCATTATCTTCTGCGTGCTAAGAGATAGACGTGCAAGGTCAAACACGGACCACGCGGAGGCGGTCCCTTCCAAAGAGCTCGAATGTGCCAAGCTCTACTTCACGGCATCGCCTCTGCTAGCCACACTTAAAGCGCCAAGATGGCGCTTCTACTGTCATCGCCGATGTCGCATGGCCCATACGACGCGACCCTCTAAACCAAAAAAAGCCTCCAGCGTGAGCTGGAGGCTTTTGAAAGTTTGGATTCTCAGATCGCTTACTTAGTCGTCGCTTGGTCGAGAAGGTCACCCAGGTTGGTGAGGTCTTCTGTGCCAGTGACGTTATCGAATGCTTGGCGTTCCTTAGCGAGATCTTCATCGCTGTAGTTCGCGGCCTTGATCGAGAGACCGATACGACGGTCGTCTTTGTCGATCTTGATAACACGTGCAGTGACTTCGTCGTCTGCGTTAAGCACATCCTTGATCTTCTCAACACGCTCTTCGCTGATTTGCGAGATGTGCACGAGACCGTCGATATCGTTGTCGAGTTCGACAAAGGCACCGTAGCTGGTGATCTTGGAGACCTTGCCCTTGACCATGTCGCCGATCTTGAAGTGTGTCTCAATTTCGTCCCATGGATCGGTTGCGAGCTGCTTCATGCCGAGCGAGATACGCTGTGAATCTGCATCCACGTCGAGCACCAATGCGTCGACTTCGTCGCCCTTCTTGACCATCTCGGATGGGTGGTTGATCTTGCGTGTCCACGACATGTCGGAAACGTGTACCATACCGTCGATACCTTCTTCAAGTTCGACGAATGCACCGTATGTAGTGAGGTTACGAACCTTACCACGGACACGAGCACCGACTGGGTAGTTATGGCGAGCCATATCCCATGGGTTGGTGTCGAGTTGACGAGTGCCGAGAGAGATCTTTTGCTCTTCCTTCTGCACACCAAGGACAACCGCCTGAATTTCTTCACCGATGCGAAGGACTTCGCTAGGCTTAGAGATACGCTTAGTCCAAGATAGCTCAGTGACGTGCACGAGACCTTCAACACCTTCTTCGATTTCGATGAAGGCACCGTAAGGGACGAGGTTAACTACCTTACCAGCAACCGTAGTGCCGACAGGATATCTCTCTTCGATCTTCTCCCATGGGTTGTTTGCAAGCTGCTTAAGACCGAGAGAAACACGTTCGCGCTCGCGATCGATTTCGATGATCATCACTTCGATCTCTTCACCCTGCTTGACCATTTCGGATGGGTGGTTGATACGACCCCATGACATATCAGTGATATGCAAGAGACCGTCGAGACCGTCGAGATCAACGAATGCACCGTAATCGGTGATGTTCTTGACCTGGCCGCGACGTGTGTCGCCTGGCTTGACTTCGTCAAGCAGCGCACGGCGCTTCTCCATGCGTTGCTCTTCGATGAGCTCACGGCGAGAAACAACGATGTTCTTACGGTCGAGGTTGATCTTGATGACCTTAAAGTCGTATGTCTGGCCGACATATTGATCGAGGTTCTTAGGAGGCTGAACGTCGATTTGAGAGGCAGGCATGAAGGAATCAACGCCAATGCTGACGATGAGACCGCCTTTAACCTTGGAGCGGACGCGACCTTGAATGATCGAGCCTTCTTCACAGTTTTCGACGATTTTCTCCCAGTTCTTCTTTTGCTCTGCTTTGTCGAAGGAGACAACAGGGTTGCCTTCGCGGTCTTCGAGTTTTTCGAGAAAGACTTCAATTTCGGATCCGACTTGAAGTTCGCTGATGTCAACGAATTCGTTGGCGTTCACGATACCTTCTGATTTACCACCGATGTCGATGACGACTTCAGTTGGGCGGATTTCGATGATTGTTCCCTTAATGATGGAACCTTCTACGAGGTTGTCTACGGTGCTGCTTTTCAGCAGTTCTTCCATTAGGCTCATATGTATATATGGTTACTGCGCGCCGGAGCGGCAGTGTGGTTGAGATTAGTATTATTGTATTTCCTCCCAAGGCAGAGTGCCTAGCAGCGATCGAGATCGCCGTGAGAGGAACGCGAGAAACTAGGTCGAGCCTCCTCTCCTGCAAGCCTAAAATGCTGATATTCAGATGACTTCCAGCAGATTTATTAGCGAAAAATTATGAATTCAGCGCTTTTACAGATTCAGACTTTGAATTTTCGCTTTTTCTTGGCACAACAAGGCCATGCTCAACGACGAACTTAGCCCGGCAGAAGACCACTCCAGCGACGAAGAAAAGCTCGAAAAATACTCCGGCAACGTCGACTGGAGCTACCTAAAACCTCACTATGAGTCTGATTCGATGATTTACGTCGACCCCGCGCTCGACCTCAAAACAGCGGGCCTCGCCTTCGCCAACGACGACCAAGCACAGGTCAAAGCGTGGCTCAAATCAGGCGATCTCGTGCAACCCTGCGAGCTTCACACCGAGCATTGGCAGAAAAACAACGCCCACTTCAACGCCATGATCGTGCGCCCCTTCGTCCTCGCTCAGCCGATCAGCGAGTAAGCACGCGCCATGCAAACTAGCCGCCGCATCATCCACATCGACATGGACTGCTTCTATGCAGCCGTCGAGATGCGCGAACATCCCGAACTCGCCGGCCGCCCCATCGCCGTCGGCGGTGCATCTGGGCGCGGCGTGCTCACCACCTGCAACTATCCTGCCCGCGAATACGGCGTGCGTTCGGCGATGCCGGTATTCAAAGCCAAGCAACTCTGCCCGCAGCTAGTTATTCTGCCCGTGCGCTTCGAACTTTACCGCGAAGCGTCACGCAACATTCGCGAGATCTTCAAGCGCTACACTGAGTTGGTCGAACCGCTCTCACTCGACGAAGCTTACCTTGACGTCAGCCACCACAAACGACGAGGAGCCGAGCTCGCCGAAGAGATCCGCGCCGCGATCTACGCCGAAACCGGACTGACCGCCTCAGCAGGCATCGGCCCAAATAAACTGGTCGCCAAAATCGCCAGCGACTGGAACAAGCCGAATGGCCAATGCGTGGTCTCGCCCTCCCGCGTCGCCGCTTTCATGCAAGACTTACCCGTGCGTCGTATTTGGGGTGTCGGCCCGAAAAGTGCCGCTCGCCTCAGCGAAATAGGTGTCGAAACCTGCGGCCAACTACACGCTTACGAAAAAGCCGAGCTCGCCAGCGAATTTGGCAGTTTTGGACTGGAGCTTCATCAACTCTGCCGCGGTATCGACGAACGGCCCGTAGAGGCCAACCGGATCCGCAAAAGCCTCAGCAACGAGCATACTTTTGCCAAAAACATCGAAACGCTTGAGGACTGCGAAGCCGCGCTACGTCGTCAGCACCACGAACTGCTCGTAGACCTAGGCAGCAGCGCCGCCGACCGCCAAATTGCCAAAATTATGGTCAAACTGAAATTCAGCGACTTCCGTCGCACCACTGCCGAGATCGCCAGCCGCCAACCAGAGCTCGACACTTATCTAAAACTCTTGCGCGAGGCATGGGGCCGCAGCGGCGAGCCCGTACGCTTACTCGGCATCGGCGTGCGCTTTGCCGAGACGCAAAGCGGCCCAGAACAACTAGAGCTGGGATTGTAGCACACCGAAATGTGGCGTGCGAGTTTACTCGCGCCACTGGCTAGATAGCGCAACGATCCAGCGCCAGCGTGGACGCCATAAAAAAGCCGCGATACACACACTCGCGGCTGGTATGTAGACACAAAAATGGCGCACCTCCTACCCCTAAGAAGTGCGCCAACCATTGTCTACTTTATACCTACTGCAAGCAGCAGGATTTTTTATTACCCCAAACTCCCTTGCGGGAGAAAATTGTTGATGCCGCAAATAAAGATACAAAAATCAGTACTCTGCAAGCTTTATTTTTTAAATATGAAGAAAAGTTTTAAAGAACGCACTCGGCCAGAAAAATGGCGCGAGGAATACCCCTAAACCCCGCGCCACACTGCTTTTCTGCTTTGTCTTATTACCCCAAACTCCCATACATAGGAGAAAGATTTATGTACACAGTTATAACAGGTCTCGTGCCAAGTTCCGTTGATGTATCCATTTTTTTCATAAAAATAAAAGTCTACTCAAATTACTCATTTTTGATGGCTCTGTGCTGTAGATTGAGAACACTCTATCTGGCTGCTAACCATGAATTTTTCTAAAAAAACCGAAGATATTATCGCTGACTTTCGCGGACTGCCGCGCACGACAACGTATTCTTCGAAGCGCCCACCGGTGCAACTGGATAACCTACTGGTCATCCTCAAAGAAAAATATCAACTGGAACAACCCAGTGCCGAGCGTACCATGGTCGAGCATTGGGGCGAAATTTTTGGCAACCTAGCTAGCCGCTGCAACCCGGTGCGCATCAAAAATGGCCGCACCCTGATCGTTTCGGTGACGAACCAAACCCTACGCTCCGAACTACAGTTTCGTAAACACACGGTCCTAAAGAAAATTCAATCGTTGCCTAACTGTAAAGGTGTCAGCGAAATTGTGATCCGTGGCTAGCGCCCGATTTACCTTAGACCTTAATTGACACCGCCCCTCGACCAGCAAATCCTAGTACCTACCTTACCTGTATGAAAAATTATTTGGATCTTCTACGCACTGTTGTTGAAACAGGCACTTATCGCGACGACCGCACCGGCACTGGCACTTACTCGATCTTCGGCGCGCAAGCCCGCTTCTCGCTGGAGCCAGATTTTCCACTGCTCACTACCAAGAAGCTGCACCTGCGCTCCATCATCCATGAGCTGCTCTGGTTCCTGAAAGGTGACACTAATATCAAATACCTGAAGGATAACAATGTGCGCATCTGGGACGAATGGGCTGACGAAAACGGTGACCTCGGTCGCGTTTACGGCGCACAATGGACCGATTGGCGCGCCAGTGACGGCAGTAGTACCAATCAAATCGAAACAGTCATTCACTCGCTCAAAAACAATCCCGACAGTCGCCGCCACATGGTCTGCGCATGGAACCCGGGCGAAATCAAACATATGGCTCTCCCCCCCTGCCACGCACTATTTCAATTCTACGTAGCCAATGGCGAGCTGAGTTGCCAACTTTATCAGCGCAGTGCCGACATCTTCCTCGGCGTGCCGTTCAACATTGCCTCCTATGCACTGCTCACTCAGATGATCGCGCAAGTCTGCGGCCTGAAAGCGAAGGAATTCGTCCACACCTTCGGCGATCTGCACCTCTATGCCAATCACGTCGAGCAAGCGAAGCTACAACTCTCACGCGAACCGCGCCCGCTGCCACAGATGAAGCTCAACCCGGATGTAATGGCCATTGACGGCTTCAGCATCGACGATTTCGAACTGGTCAACTACGACCCGCACCCAAGCATCAAGGCACCGATCGCGGTCTAACGACCGCAGTTGGGCAGTTACCAGTTGATAACCGAAAACAGAAAAACCGGAAACCAATGAACCCTTCGAAGAAGTTTAAAGCGATCGCCGCGATGGCGGAAAACCGCATTATTGGCAATCAGGGCGACATCCCTTGGCACCTGCCGGACGATTTCAAATGGTTTAAAAAGACGACGATGGATCAGATCTTGGTCATGGGTCGCAAAACCTACGAGTCGATTGGCCGACCACTACCAGGCCGCGAAACATTTGTGCTCAGCCGCACGCCGCGCGAAATCGCCGGCGTACACAGCTTCACCAACCTCGGAATGCTGGACCATCTCGACACCGACAAAACTATTTGGATCGCAGGCGGTGGCGAAATCTACAAGCAAATGCTGCCGCGTTGCAGCGAACTCTATTTGACCCGCGTGCACCGTCAGGTTGAAGGCGATGCATTCTTCCCTGAATTCGAAGACCGCTTCGAACTCGCCGAAACCGTGCTGGAAAATGCCGATTTCACTATCGAGCGTTGGGTGCAAAAGGCGTAATCCCATTTCTACAAATATTGCGCAAGCAATCCAAGCGGCACGATGGCACTTCTGCTTTAAAAAAGGCCCCTTCGCTGATGCGAAGAGGCCCTTTCAAAAACAACGATCGCGGCCTCAAACTTGCTTCGACGGAGCCACGCAAGTGTAGAGCAAGAAGACTGCATTCACACCTGGAAGGAGCATCAACAGCGTCAGATACGCGCCCTTACCCATGTCACGTAGGCGCTTGAGCATCTGCATTAGGCCAATCATGATACAAATCAATGACGTCACAATGGCGAAAAACACCCCTAAAGTGCCGAAATGCCCGTGCATGAAATAATCGGGATGTGTGAAATAATAATCCGCCGCATAACTGATACCAGTTGCGATCGCAACCAGCAGGACGAGGCTAAGGATAAAAGTGAAGCGACCAATGGTGCCTTCGGAACTTAGGAAACTGTTATTCATAATAGTTGTGAAAGTAATATGAGCGGATACTTTAAAATGCAGGCCAAAGCGCAACAAAAACCTGCCATCATTTTTCCCAATTCGAAAAATACTGCTCGAACTCCTCACCACTACTGCCGATCAAGCCGCACACAACTTTGCCAACATCTTGAACTTTACTCAGTATCTGTTCCGCACTCTTTCTAAGATTCTACGATCTTACACACCAGTATGTTCTCTCAGCCGTAAACCCCACGCCTCCTGCGCTTTTCGTCGACTATTTCCCGATGACGTTGCTGACACGTTCAATCGCAAGACATTACCGTCCTCGGTAATATTCTACTGCACTCCAAAATAATGCCCCACCGCGCTATCTGTGGTCGCTCCGCTGCTCAGCACCTAGCGGATCAAGAACTAATCTAAACGGGAATCGGCAAAACTAATAAAGTTCTTAGCCGCCTGATCACGCAAATCCTCCGCCACTAAAAAGCGTCGCTTATAAAAATCGATTTCCAGCGCCTCCCCGGTGCCCACTCGATCCGTCTGCAATTCCGACAATATACTCGTGACGAAATGCTTGAGCATCCGCTGATTATTCGACGAATTCATGCCACGATGCCATTGAAAGTCGCGTTCGAAATATTCAAATAAATGGCCCAGCGAATCGTGACTACTGTAGCTGGTCATCAGCTCATCTTCATACTGCAACATATATCCAATCTGGCTCATCGCTCTAGTACGATCCTCGTAGCGGTGGTACGCTTCTGCCTGGCGATAGAGGTCTACTAAGGCGACCCGCGCCCATTCGATTTCACCATCTAGGCGATAGCCAAAGCGGCGAACATCAGCTGCTTCCGAATCTTCGGTCCACTTGGTCTTCGTACTAAAATCTTTAAGGTGTGAAGCAATCGCGATGACCCTGCCCAATTCATCGTGCACGATCGGACTACCGCTGTTACCCGGCACAAACTTAGCGGACACTTCGAGCTCATTCGGGCCGACGCCCCGAATCTTGCCTTTCAACCGCCCCGCCACGCGTGCGCCATCCGAATTGCCCATCACTGTCACCGCTTGACCGATGCCGACCTCATCAAAACTCAACGACTGTGACATTGGCAGCGTCGGCCCATTCCACTCAATCGGTACAATCGCAATATCACGTCGCCGACTAACATAGCCATCAGAGGGCAACGTAATTTCGACTCCGTCCACCGTTTGAATGAATGCACTCCGCGCTGCGCCCAATACATGGATATTAGTAATTAGAAAAGTGCGACCTCGGATCTTGGCAATAAATCCCGAGCCCTCAGATTGCTCAGATGAAATCACCACTAGCGCAGCCGAAGAAATCTCGACTTCGACAGCTGCTGGCACTGCCTCGTTACGCTTTGCCAATTCCACTTCTGCTGCAACCAACTCGCGCTTCAAACGAATAATACGAGCCTCGAGCGATTCTGCGAAGGCGTTGGATTGATTCAGCTCTTGCTGCATTTGCAGCATAAGCTCCTGCCGCGCTCGTTTTGCTCGTTCCAAAGGCGATTCATTGGTATCAGGGGCATGCTCGACAAAGCCCTGCCCGAGCCCAGAAGCAAAGCTCAACAGTAGCAGCGCGCAGAGCTGCCATGGTCGACAACGGAGAAATTGAGGGGTAGCCATTGAGCATCAAAATGCGCGACTCGCCGCGGGCTTCAAGTCGATTTATTGACACGCCAGACAATCGAAACCACCAAGCCCTACTCGACTTCCAAATCAAAATGACCGAACACCTCGCGTCCAGACACCTGAACTTGAGCGAAGACACGATACCAGCCAGGGTTCGGCACATTGAACAAAAAGGCGAGCTCTGGTGACTCTAGCGATCGGGCGGAAACCACACTACCGATTGGATGCATATGAGCAAAGCCTTTGCCCGCAGCGTCGAAGGCGACCATGTGTCCCTGTGCGCCCATAACATCTTGCAGCTCAACAATACTGCCATCGGCCGCAGTTACGTCTAATTCGAAACGATAGTCGACCCCGGTGCGCATGCGTTCCGCAGGCATATCGCCCAGACTAAATCGTAAGCCATCGACGATGCTCTCAATCTGACGCTCAAACTTCATAGTCGAAGCAACGCCGCTCACTTCAATTGTACCCGTTGCAATAATTTGCCGACGTGTGCGCAGTGGCACGATCTCAACAAAGACTTGATACGTGCCCGCGCGATTCGGCGTAAATTCAAAAGTATACTGCCCATTCAATCCAACCGCCTGCGGATGCACGTGGTGATAGTCCTGCAACGAAGGGTCAACCACCATCACATGCATCTTCTTCGTATGTGTCAGGGCCAACTCATGCGGTGCGATCGACATGCCTCCTGAAGTCAACAGCTCGAGTGTCACCTCCTGAGCCACACCCACAACAGCCTCATCGTCCAAGGAAATATTCATTTCAACTGGATATTTGAGCCGTGTCAGATCAAGGAAACCAGCATGATTGGTGGCGCAGAATTCAACCGAACCATCCGCATTGACCACCTCCTCGTAATGCAAGAAACCGCACTGCGCATCTGGCAGGGCACGCAACACAAAGTACGCGGCGACAAAGACAAGTGTCAGAACGAACACACTGAGGAGTGGCCCTCGATTAACTTGATTACCCTTAACTAGTTGCTCAGCACACATATTTAACGACCGTAAAAAATTAAACCCTAAAACCAACTACAATGCTCGCGCCTCCTGCAGAAACTCTTTCGTCGACCACTTCGAGCCTTCCTTGCGAAAAGCCACGCGTCCATTGGCATCGACTAGCAATGTCGCCATGGTGTGGTTGATGGTGCCGTCCTCCTCCATGGTAGTTATCCCGAATTGACGCAGCAAATCATCGACCAATTCCTGGGTGCCAGTGAGTAGATGGAAATTTCTATTCTCCAACCCATAGCCCGTTGCATATTGGCGAAGGATGCCCGGCGAATCGAACTCAGGGTCAAAAGTGATAGTCACAAAGTGCAACTGCTCTAGGCCCGCCTCGCGGGAAAGCTCCTGCAAGTCCGACATGCGAATGGTCGATGCGGGGCACATCGTCGCCACTTGGCAACGGGTAAAAATAAAGTTCAAAACGAAGGCCTTGCCACGCATAGCAGCGATTTGCAAAAAGTCGCCATGCTGATCGATCATTGCAAAATTCGGGATATAGTCGCCCTCACGCACAGATTTACGCCGGCTCATGGTTGCAGTTGCAGCGTGCAACTGCTTGTTGACGTCGACCATCGCTTTCGCGCCAATGCCATCGACAGGGAAAATACGCTCCAAATGCCATGCCTGACTGTAATTGACCGCCTCAGCACGAATCATACGACCTAGATAGCCGATCTCCAGGTCGCCAGCACCGATACGAAACTCAATCGTTTGCCCGACTGGCAAATCTGCATTCACGGACTCGTTGAGCTCCACTCGCAACGAGCGCGCCTCTGGCAATACTTCCAGCACACGGCCCGCCACTGAGAAAGACTCGGCAAGAAGCGAACTAAACGCAAGCAGCTGTAACAAAATGCTATAAAAAATACGACGCATCCGAGCAACTTGCCACGAATCAACCGCGTATCAAGTTCGGAAGAGCGGTATATGCTCTTTAAACCTTGAGTTTGATCTTAATACCGCGGCGTAGATAAGTCGGCACATCGAGGTCTTCGTCTTTATAATCGTTGCGATCGGTCTTTTCGAAATAACCGCGCTGAGCATCGACTTCATTGAAAGTAAATTCATTTTGATCCTCATTTACCGATTTTTTCTTGCCCTTAAGTTTGGACACATGCACTGGCTGCAACAACGGCAGTTCGTTTTGAGCGATCTCGGAATGAAGACCGAGCCCTTGCATGGTTTCTGATGGCGACGGTGCATCAGCAACTTTGGCTTTTTTCACTGGCGCGTCCTTACGCTCCATCTCTGCCTTGCCTAACACGCAAATCTCAAGACTCTCTGTGCGTGACTCATCCAGGACTGCGCCAAAGACGATATCCTCACGCGAACCAAAACGCTTGGAAACTTGGGACACAATCTCGTTCACCCGCGTAATCGGTAAATCCGCGCCGCCGATCACGTTGACTAAAATACGATCCAACTGTGCAGGGCGATCTCCGAGGTGCAGTAATGGGCAGAGTATCAGATCATCCAACGCGTCTTTTACATAGTCCCCGCCACTGGCGACACCGGTGCCAAAAATTGTCTTGCCGCCCTGCGACTGAAATACGGAGCGCAGTGAACCGAGATCTAGATTAATCACACCAGTGCTTAACAGCATCGCGCAGAGCGAATTCACCCCACGTCCGATCCAACGATCCGTAATCGCAAATGCATTGAGCACGCTGGTGTCTTCTTCGCCTTCCTGTAGAAGCACATCATTAGGCAACGGGATCAAACCGTGCACCAATTTCCGTAGCTCACCAACGCCCTCTTCAGCAATACGCTGACGGCGAGGGCCTTCGAAGCTGAAGGGCAAAGTCACAAAAGCCAGCACTAGTGCACCTGTCTTGCCAGCGACTTCGGCCACAATCGATGCAGCGGCACTGCCAGTGCCGCCACCAAATCCTACTACCAGGATGATCATGTCCACATCGCCAATCAAAGCAGCAATCGCACCGCGATCCGATTCGGCGGCCGCTTTACCAATATCGACTTCGCCGCCAGCACCCAGCCCACGAGTTACCGAGCGCCCGATCATTAATTTTTCAGTAATTGGAGAATTATCAAGCGCCTGCGCATCGGTATTGATCGCTGCAAGGCTCACCGCGTCAAAGTCGCCCAATTGCAGCGCTCCGACCGCGTTTGTACCTGCACCACCAATACCGATGATCTTAATCTTCAGATCGGTGCGGGGCGCCTCATCGCTCAATAAACTGTCGGGTTCTGTGTTCAATAAACTACGAGTGATTAAATATTTAAAATACTACCGAGTCGGTTCCATATCCCGGCTGGTTTTGCGCTTTGCTGCGCATCCTCCTGTCCTGTCAGTGCATAGTGCAACAGTCCGAGCGCTGTGCTATACTCTGGGACGCGCAGTTCGGGAGAAACATCCTGTGGCCCTTCAGACTGACGAGCCTCCATCCCTAAACTACGACGGGCTGCCTCATCAATGCCATCAAGGCGCGAGCTGCCACCTGTCAAAATAATACCCGAGGCAATATCTGCAGGTACTAGCAGGTCTGCCTCGACGAGTTGATCCTTAATAATATCAAAGATTTCCGAAATGCGCGCTTCAATGATTTTAGTGATCGCCGCCAACGGATACTCGCGGTCGCCAATTGTCATATCTCCATACAGCCAGACCTTCTGTTCACGGTCTCCACTCTTATAATAGGCGCGGCCGTTCTTTAATTTAGACTCTTCAGCACTTTTACGTCCCACACGCAGCCCAATGCTCAAATCATTCGTAACGTGATCGCCTCCGACTGGCACGACGCCAGTCAACACAATGTAGCCCTTGCGATAGAGCACGAAATCAGTGGTACCTCCACCGATATCGACCACTAGCGCACCATTATCCTTCTCTGATTCTTCCAGCAGCACCGCGCCGGAAGCGATACTTGAAATGATCATATCTCTCACGTCCAGATCGATACCACGAATCACGCGTAAACTGTCGCTCACGATCTGGCTGTCTCCGTGCACCGACCAATAGCCGACCTGCAAACGTTCGCCCTCTTTCGAGAGTGGATTCTCCACAGGTTGCCCATCGATTGAGAAAGGATTCTGAATATGGTGAATGTAAGTCCGTTCATCCGTCAGTTTACGACGCTTCGCGTCTTCTGTTGCCTGCTCAATATCGGCCGGACGAACAATCGAATCCGACGAACCGACATTAGTGGTACCGACATTAAAATTGCCCCGCAGGTGACTCCCTGTCTGAGCAAGATAGACCTCATCGACACGGGTCTTGGCATTCTGTTCCGCGGTCATGATAGCCGCATGCACACAATCGCTCGCAGCTTTCAGATCTGTAATGACCCCTTTTTTTACACCCTTCGAGAAACAAGAGCTATGGCCGATGATGTTCAAGCCCGAGTCGCCTACGATTTCGCCGAGAAGAACCGTCACCTTAGACGTCCCAATTTCGACTGCACCGACCACTCTGGATTGACTCATAGTTTGTAAGATAGATTTGCTGAATTAAAATGTGCCGACGCGACCACTGCTAAACTGCACCGCAGCGGAACCACGTAAAGAAAGATCGATCCGTTCGATCGATGGATTGCCCTGTTTTCTAACATACTCGAAAATATAGGTCAAACGGTCCAATTGACGCCCGTAGTCTGCAGAGCTGCCAAAGATGATTCGAGGCACGATCGTCGAGCGCACTTCGATTACTTGCCCAGGGATATCCAAAGCGCCAGAATAGTGCTGCAGCGACACCACCTGCCAAGTGCTAAAGAGTTTTGGCTCAGTGCTGCGAACCAGCTCCAAGAGCTCGGCGACCGACTCGATCCCACGCATCGGAAAAAAACTGCCATCGACATGTCGATACGGCTGTACAAACGGTAAGTTTTTCAACCTCGTCTTCGAATAACCAATCCCATCATAGACCACACCATCGCGGGCAACTAAACGTAGATGTCGCTTCCCATCGGATCCTGCGATCGCTAAGCGAAGTGCCGGCACACGTTCTTTCACCCGAATCCGTAAATCACTCGGAAATACACGCTCGACCGAGGCTGATTTCACTTGAACATCAGCTTCCACGCTTTTTTTCAGCGCATGAATATCCGCCTCCATCATCGACATCCCAGGGCGTAGTTTAATCGTCTGACTCAACCAATTATCTGGCAACACCCCATCGGTATCAAAAATAATACGTTCGATCGGCTTCGAAGTCGGCGCCATCGGAATTGCCTGTTGACGATTTTTGAATGTCCATCCCACCCAAGCCAGTCCGCCAAGCACCACTAGCAGCAACACGAAACCAGCAAGAAATTTAAACCACCGCGATTGCCGACGCTTTCGCGCCTGCGGTGAATTCACTCTGGAACGGCGCGGCCCAGCCAGCTCTCGCCAACTCTGTTTACCCGCAGCGGAGGTACCGCCTTTTTGTTTACCACTCCCAATCATTCCACAAATCTCTTTATTTCACGCGCAGCGAACCGCTCGATCGCAGGGGCCACCAGCGCACGTGCTAATGACTCAAAATCGAAGCCCATACAAGATGCACTTTTCGGCAATAAACTCGTCGCGGTCAATCCTGGTAAAGTATTGATTTCTAAAAAATATAATTGCGCGCCGTCCAACAGAAAGTCAATCCGCGCAAAATCGCGGCAGCCACAGGCATCAAACAGTGCCTCCGCTTGTGCCTTGATACGTGCTTCCAGCTCAGGATCTAACTCAGCGGGATAGCGATACTCGGTCGAACCAGCCGTATATTTAGCGGTATAATCATATACCCCACTCGCACTCACGATCTCGACCACACCCATCGCTGCGCCGTTCAGCACGCCGACCGTCAACTCGCGACCGTGTATACGCTGCTCAATCAACCAATTGCCACTGTGGATTTGAGACAGCGTCACGCCGAGCGCCGAGCGATGCTCAGTGAAATACAGCCCCACACTGCTGCCCTGATCGGTTGGCTTAATCACCAGCGAAGTGCCGAGCGTCTCAATAACTGCATCTGCCCGCGGCGCATTCGTACCGTCAAAAACCATCGCCTCGGGCACGTCGATGCCTAAATCCCTCGCTATCGTCTTGGTCAAATCCTTGGCCATGCACAACTTGCTCGCGACCGAGTCGCTGCCACAGCATTCGATGCCTGCAGCTTCCAGCAGCGCCTGCAAACGCCCATCTTCACCAAACGCACCGTGCAATGCAGGAAACACAATCGAGCGCTGTGGATTGATCGAATCCGGCAGTGCCTCGGCATCGAGACGCAACATCTCAACCTCAAAATTAACCGCCAAAGCCTTGCCGATCGATTCACCACTGACAAGTGAGACCTCTCGCTCAGAGCCAACGCCGCCATACAATACAATGATCGATTCTGGATTAGCCACGATTTATCCCTTCTTCAAAAGATTCCACATCGCCGAGCACATCATCCCATGATTGGCCAAGTAATAAAACTTCCGGCTCCAGCACATACCCTGATTTCACCCGAATCACCGCACGCACTTGCCGCACAAGTTCGATTACGTCCGCGGCGCTGGCACCGCCGCGGTTAACGATAAAGTTACCATGTACATCCGAAACTTCGGCCGCACCGACACGCATGCCTTTGACGCCATAGGTATCGATCAACTTACCCGCAAAATTACCTTCTGGATTTTTAAAGATACAGCCAGCACTCGGATCTCTGGGCTGCGAAGCTTTGCGTGAACTCGAATAACTATCCATGCGCTCTCGGATCGAGGCTTCACCTTCCATCTCAGCACTTTTTAATACTGCCCCAAGCGCGATGCCACAGCTAATCTCTTCGACCTTACGATATCCGAAGTGAAACGCATCTTTAGGCAAATCCTGTAACTGCCCCGCCTGGTCCAAAAACTGCACACGCTCAACCACATCAAACATCCAATTGCCCATCGCACCCGCATTCATACGCAATGCACCACCAAGCGCACCAGGTATCCCTTCGAGAAACTCAAAACCAGCGAGACCAGCCTTCGCGGCATGCCCGCAAATTTCTTTGAGTCGCACACCGGCAGCCGACCAAATACGACCATCGCTCAGCACCTCGGTACGACGCCAACCCGCAGCTGAAAAACGGATGACTAAGCCCGAGAAGCCTTCATCGGGCACCAATAAGTTCGAGCCACGACCAAGGCAAAATGTCTCTAGATTAAACAACTTTGCTGCGCGTAATAATGCACGCAGATCACACAGGTTTGCCGGCTCCGCATAAAACCGTGCTGCACCACCGATACGCATCGTCGTTTTATTCGCCAATGGCTCGTCCGATTTTAATACGCAGTCCGATGATACACGACCCTTCAAAAAATCACACCAGGCAGCACTAACATCGGCCCCACTACGACGTATCGACGTAAACAAACCCCCAAACTGATCAATATCACCCGCCCCAACAAAGGCCACCAAACTAGGTTCACTGCCAATCGATTCCACCAACCGTCGTATGCCCGCAGGGTTCATCGTCAGTACTTCAGGTGGCTCTCCAGGGAACTCTTGGGCTAACTCCGCAATCGTACCACCCTCTATCACATACTCATGCGCCGCATACACTGGCAATAAAAAGAGCTGATCTGCTGCCTGCAAAGTCTCGGCGAAGGCACGCTTAAATTGTTTGGTACGCGAGTAGCGATGCGGTTGAAACACCACTACAAGTCGATGATCTGGAGCCATTGCGCGCAAACACTCAAACAACGCGCTAATCTCAGTGGGATGATGCGCATAGTCTTCAACGACCGTGAGCTGCTTGTCGCAATAAAGCACTGCCTGTCGCCGCGTCATACCGCAGAAATTAGAGAGTACATCAGCAGGCAAGCTTGCAGACAACAGATTAAGAACAGCCAAAGCTGCGGCACCATTGATCAAATTAAAGCGTCCCACGATTGGCGCCTCAATCTGTGCCTCAGAAAAATGACCGCCCAACTGCAAACGCCCGTCCACTCCAACCTGCACATCAAAATCTCCGTGCGCACCAAAGGTTAGCAGTTCCGCACCGCCAGTTTCGATAAAGCGCCCAGTCAAATCACCCTCGACCGAAAGCAACACCTGCTCCTTGGTGCGCATGATTAATTGACGAAAGGCATCATCCAGCATCTCACCACTGGAATAGCGGTCCGCGTGGTCCCAATCCACATTTAGCACCACAGTGATTTCCGGTGAAAAATGATCAATCGTACCATCGCTCTCATCGATCTCCGCAATCAACCAATCACTCTCGACATAATGGCTTGGCGGGAGCGTCGTATCATTAAATAAACCACCGAGGATATAATTAGCAGCGATTCCACACTGCCGTACCCCATGCGCAATCATTCCAGATGTCGTCGTCTTTCCATGGCTTCCGACCACCGCGACCAAGCGCTTCGTAGCGGCGACTTTGGCGAGCATCTCACCACGGCGTAAAGTCTTCAGTCCGTGTTCACGGGCCGCCACTAATAACGGGTGGTCCGGCTGAATCGCACTTGAATAGACGACTGCTGTGAACTCTGCAAATTGTTCGGAGAAGACAAAATCCCGAAGTGATACTCCCGCATCCTCTAAAAAACAGCGCACACGCTCCTGCAGATTATCATCATATCCAGCAATCGAATACCCCGCATGCGCCATCCAACCCGCCAATGGCGCCATGCCCATCCCGCCGATTCCAATAAACAAGTAAGACTCCTTAGATCCGCTCATATCGCAGGCTCCAGTTTATCAGCTGCTGCTAAAGCCCGCGCGTTACACAATGCTTCGATATCAGACGCAATACGTTCACTTGAATCAAAACGATCCAAACGTTCGAGGTTGGATTTAAACTTCCCAAGCACCCAGTCGTTGAATATGAGCCCTTCAACTTCAGCTAACAATTGGCTCAACTCATCCTGTGCTAAAACCAGACCCGCTCCATGACGCTCGTGCATCACTGCATTCGCCTGCTGATGATCATCCGCAGCAAAAGGATACGGGATCAAAATCGACGGCGCACGACAACGAACTATCTCCGCGATCGAACCAGCACCTGCACGCGAAATCACTAGATCCGCAGCCGAAATCACATCGCCCATCTGATCTGAAAATGGCACAAAAGTCGCCGATACCTGCTCGCTTTTAGAACTGATCGTTTGAAGCGACCCCGCAGAGTTTTTGCCGTGCCCAGTCACGCAATAGACCGATATTCCTTGTTTCGCCAAGGCCTCAAAATGGTCAATGACCCATTCATTCAGGGCGGTCGCACCCTGACTTCCGCCGATCAAGACCAGCAGCTTATGCCTCACCGTAATGCCTAAAAGCTCCCAAGCCTCTACCTTCGAACGATGCTTCACATCGCCGCGAACCGGATAACCAAGATAACGAACTCGCCTGGAGGGCACCCCTTTCAAACGCACACCATCTGGTAAATACACACGCGTTGCGAGGTGCTTCAACAAACGCACCGCCTTACCCGGACGACAGTTGGCCTCATGTACGGCAACTGGCACCCCTGCAAAACGAGCAGCTAAGCCTAAGCCCACCGAAAGAAACCCACCAAACAGCAACACCAAATCGGGCTTTTCCTTACGTACCAGCTTATGCGAAAAAAGACAGCCGGACAGCAGGCTCCAACACGAAGTGATCCACTTTGTCACTCCACCCGAAAATGCCCGACCAGGGGTCTTATGGAAATTCAGGTGTGCATACTTTTCAATTAAGGCCGAATCCACCTGCTTCTGACTAATCAACAAAGTGCAGTGGTGGCCACGCGATTGTAACACCTCGGCGATCGCAATCCCTGGAGCCAGATGCCCACCAGTGCCACCACAGGCAATCAGTACGCGGCTCATAGCTGACGCTGTCTCCACAAAGCAGGTAGCTCCCAGGAGCGGAAGCCGTTTAAAATAATTCCAGTCAACACAAACATGAAAACCAGATTTGAGCCACCATACGAAATAAACGGCAAAGACATCCCCTTAGTCGGAAGGCATCCCGTAACCACTCCAATATTAATTAATGCCTGAAGCGTCACAAATAGCAACGCCCCCATAATCAACAAATATTGATACAGGTCCGGCGCACGCTTTAGCTGCAACACGCCGACAAAAAATAAAGTCATAAAAAGAACCACCACTCCGAGGGTAAATACGAGGCCGAGTTCTTCACCCACGATGGCAAAAATAAAGTCTGTGTGGGCTTCAGGTAAAAATGACATCTGCTGGCGCCCCGCACCGAGCCCCACGCCTTGCACACCGCCTGCGCCAAAGGCGAGAATGCCCTGCCACAACTGATAAGAGCTATCACTGCGATTGCCTTCAACGTCGAGAAAAGAAGTGATGCGGCGCAAGCGCACGGGATCGTGATACACTGCCACAGAAAACAAAGTCAGGGCCGCAAGCGCGGTCGGAATTAAAAACTTCAAGCGCAGCCCCGCGAGGTAAAGCATAATGCCACCGACTGCACCGCAAAGAAAGGCAGTGCCGTAATCAGGTTCTATAATGATTAAACCACAAATCACCGCGAGCATACCACAAGGTATGATGAAGCCACGCAGCGCATCATCCAAATTGCGCCGATTCGCCGCGAGATAATGCGCCATCATAAACAGCAAGCCCAACTTACCGATCTCCGACACCTGCAAACGCATCGGCCCGCAATCGATCCAACGCTGCGCCCCATTAACCGTCACACCGATACCGGGAATCAGCACCAACACTAATAACAGCACCGCGCCCCCTGCTAAAACATATGCATAGTCCCGCAATGCCGTTAAATTGACAACCATCGCAAAGCCCCCGGCCAGCGTCGCAATCACTAGCCAAATAAGCTGCTTACGCAGCAACACCGTCGGGTCAGAATGCATCGCTTGCGAAGCGCTAAAGAGCACCACCAGACCAAGGAAAGTGAGCGAAATAACAATCAGTGCGATGAACACCCCTGCTGGCGGAATACTCCAAAAGGAATTTCGCAAGGCAGTCCGCGCGCACATTCTATACTGATATCAAGCTAAAACGATTGAATCGAAGGATTACTCAGCATTCTCACGAACAACTGGAATAACTGGAATCTCTACGGCATTTTCGAATAAGGCATCAGTATTGATGTCAACGATATCCTCTTCAACTAAAGGATCCGCATCAACTACACGGATCTCGATCGGCCCGTCACTGCTAGCAACCACTGCAGGTTCTTCAGCAGCGACAGTAGCAGGCTTTGTCACGATATTCGGCGCACTATCGGTAGAGCTGACTTTAAGTTTCTGCCCAATCTGCATCTTACGCGGATCGGTGATGCCGTTAATTGCAAGCAACTCAGATGCAGTCATACCATATTGACGCGCTATCGTTGCAGGATATTCGCCCGCCTTCACAATGTGCGTGCCGTCAGCGCTGATGGCACTGGCTTCGACCGCTGCGACAGGAGCTGGAGCCGTCACAGTCGAGCTGCCGCTGCTAGTACCAGCAACTGGAATCATTAACTTTTCGCCAACGCGAATCAGATCTGAAGTCTTGTTGTTGGCTGCTTTAAGGGCTCGTACTGAAGTATTATACTTCACTGCGATTTTAGACAAATTATCGCCGCCCTTCACCGTGTAAGTTTCGGTGGCCATGTTATAATCAGACGGCTGGTATGCATCCGCCGCCACTGTAGTCACAGTGGCAGTGCCACCTTCAACCGGAATTTGAATTTGCTGACCGATCTTAAGCACTGAATTCTTATTCAGATCATTTGCAGCATACAACTCATTGAGCGAAACATTATAGCGCTTGGAAATCGCCCAGAGGCTATCGCCTTTCTTGACTGTATAGGCTTGAAACGAGGGGCCCGCCACATCGACTGTCTCGGCAACGATTGGTTCAAGTTGCGGCGTCACCTCTTCAAATTCAGCAAACTCAGCGTCAGGGCGATTTGGCGCATAACGGCTATCTTCACTCGCATCAATTCCAGCGTTAAATGCAGGATCGAGCAGATCGTCTCCTGAAGTTGCAGGAATCAAGCTCTCAGGTAACTGCTGCTCTACCAAACCAGTGGTTCGATTCTGTTGATACATTTGTGTCGGCGGTTGCGTGGTTCCACAGCCCGGCTGGACGATAAGAACGGCAATAACACCGAGATGAAGACAGAGGACAAACCCGAAGACTTTTGAAATTTTCATAATACTATAAGCTACGATTACAAGTAATAGACAGACTAATTGAGGCGATTGGCATCCTTCAAACTAAAAACAGTCGAAATGAAGGTTTTTCCGCGAGCGGCGTAGCCCGAGAACTGATCGAAGCTGGCAAAACCAGGACTCAGTAAAACAGCCGATGGGGAATTGGCTAATGCTGCACGCGTCGCCGCCGCCACGGCTTCGACTAAATCAGCGTGAATTTCGACCCTGGAATCGACCGATCTGAGGCTCGCAGCAAGTGACTCCGCCACTTCACCATATAGAAACACCGCTTCGACTTTGGGCGCAATTGACCGCGCGAATGCATCGAGATCGCCGCCTTTGCCACAGCCACCGCCAATCCAATAGACTGGTTCATCTAAGCCATCGATCGCCGCCAAAGCGGCATGGAAGTTGGTTGCCTTAGAGTCGTTCCAAAAAGTCACCCCGCCCCAGCAATCGACAGGGCTCAAGCGGTGCGCGGCTAACTGAAAGGCATTCGCACTATCGATCAACGACTCGATGGATTGATCGAGGGCTTGCCAGAGCGCCACCGCTAGAGAAAAATTGGTGCTCTGGGGCGAAATGCGAAAAGGCGAATCTGGCGCCAGTCGATCAATTAAGCCCGAATCCTTATCCACCACAATCGAAGCTGAAATACCAGAAACCTTAGGATTAAACGCAAGGACATCCACCCCCAGTACCGACGGCGCAGCTGGACGCAAACAGCACAAGAGCTGGGCTTTAGCTGCAAAATACTCAGCCATCGACTCGTAGCGATCTAGATGATCTTCGGCAAAATTGCTCCAGATCAGGCCATCCAGTTGTAGCCCATCCGGCAATTCAGCTTGAAACGAGCTGATCTCACACACCGCTGTCGCTTTGTCATGGTTGGCATCGCCAAGTACGTAGTCACTTAATGGCGTGCCAATATTCCCCGCCTCAACTGCGGTCTGCCCTGCCGTGCTAAACGCATTGCACAGCAACGACGTAATCGTGGTCTTACCGTTTGTGCCAGTGACGCCGAGCAACCGACCACGCCAATGGATTGCCGCAAAGCCAAGCTCGCTATAGCAGGGCCGACCGGAGCGTTGCACCAAGATACGCCATGGATGCGTAATCGCAAATCCAGGACTAAAGACAAACGCATCAAACCCACTCAGCGAGGCCGCGCTGAAATCCGCGGTATCGCCGCGTCCGTTTTCATCAAACAAGCAGAGCTCCAGCCCCAAGCTGAGCACTAGGCGCCGTGCAGCCTGCCCGCTGACGCCAGCCCCAAAAATGGCGATACGTTTATACGTGCCGATCGCTGCGCCTACAGATGTATGAAAAGTCTTCAAATTAGTTAAATTTCAATATTCGCATCTGGTTAGAATTAAATATGCCTACGGATAACTCGGTGAAATAATACCCTGTAAGCTTGAAAAGCAAGAATGCTGCTATCTCTAACCGAGCTTTTCACCATTCACTCGACCAATGACTCACAAACTAATCAGCGTACTCATCCTAGCCTCGCTCGCCTCAGTCAGTGTTAACGCTGATACCGTGACCACCTAAGACGGCCCGACTCTAATCCGCCCATTACGCTGATCGATAAAGTAAAAACCCACATCGACACCATATGTACCAAGCTGATCTAAAGCTTAAAAATAGCGACGTAACAGACACATACTTGCAAAGTATTGTACCACTGTGCAGAATTTTTCATTAGTTGACAGCAGTGCCTAAAAATTAGCATAGACGCAGCAGTAGCTTTCCAAACCAGCACGCGATCATGCCTCCTTACTTATTACTTATTCTGACTCCATTCATCACCGCCGCGATCGGCTGGTTTACGAATTGGGTCGCGATCAAGATGCTGTTCCACCCGCGTGTCCCCGTGCGTATTTTCTGCTGGAAATGGCAGGGATTGATCCCGCGCCGCCAGCTTCAGCTAGCCTGCGAATCCGCTGAAATCATTGAGCGCGATATTTTGCAGCAGCACATGATCCTCAATGAGATTAAAAAGATTAATCTTGAGCCTTATTTGGAGAAAACCGCGCACACTCTTGTCTGGGAGCGCATCGGCCCGCAATTGCGTGCGATCCCGCTACTAGGCAGTTTTGTAAACGACGGCATACTTGCGAGGTTCGAAGTCATCGCCTGTGCTGAGATCAAGAATGAGGCCGGTCCATTGATCGAAAAAGTTGCGACTCAATTCGAGGCGTCGGTCGACCTCAAACAAATGATCGAAGACAACATCGCAGCCTTCGACCTCGAGCGCCTAGAGGGCATTGTCAATGCAGTCGCCAAGCGTGAATTTCGCACAATTGAGGGTTTAGGCGCAGTGCTGGGCTTTGTGATTGGCTGCCTGCAGCTCGCATTGTTCTGGGCAACCGGAGCGATTGCATTGTGATCGACAGACCGCCTGACGCATCAGCGATAAGAGCAGTCGAACTTCCCTCGAGTTGCGCCAACAAAACAGAATGACTAAATAGTAGTTAGTTCAGAATCTAATTCGATGAACATTCGCGAAAAAAGGTTGTCCAAGCTTACAACAGCTCACATCGTCTAAATAGAACTTCATCCACCTCACCCCAAACACATAGACTCAAATGAAACGATTCATTCTACTGGCACTGTCCCTCTGCATCGCAAATATTACTTTCGCCCAAGATTCTGCGGCACAGGTTGATAACATTAAGTTTAAAAACCTCAGCGACGACTGGGTCGAGATGGAGGTTCAGATCAAGGCCAACCGCAACTTATCACCCGATGCCAAAAACGAGCGTTTCGTCGACAACATCAAGGTGCTGGGCTATTTCGCCTACGTGCGCGACCGCAAAGCCAGAACGTTTGACTTTTATAAAGCCGAAGTCGAAGTCATCTCCATCGAGCAAGGTAAGACAGAAAACGTCTATTTTTATATGCCTGGAATCGTCGTCAAGCGCGACCGCCTACCCAAAGAACCGCCCTACTACTTCGTCGCTTTGGAAATCAACGGTCAAGTGCTCCCCATCGATAGCCGTGCGTACTCAAAAAGCACACTCAACGACGATACCATCCGCAGCATGAAGACCAAAGCAGATGCCGAGAGTGAGCCCAACGACTTCATCCTCAAGCCAAGCTATAACGCACCACTCGGTCTGATCGGCGCACGACCTTCCAAAATGGCGCCACTCATCAGGCGCGAACCGAAGGAGTAATCGGCAGCAACAGACCCTGCCAAGCAGGCTCTAAATCAGCCCTCACACGACAAGGCGTAGTGCATTTTTCGCATGCGTGCTGCAAGATAGGAGCGTGGGCGACTCGCCCAAGTTTACATCAACATCGGCTCAACGTGGGCGAGTCGCCCACACTCCTTTAACCCATAAATCACTCCACAGTCACGGCTACTTCGTCAGCACTCAGCCCCATATGCTGTTCGCAGAATTCGAGCATGTCTTCCTGTAGCGGTGCAGTAAATGAGATCGGTCCCTCGGGGAAGTTAAATACATAGCGATAACAATGCAGTGCCTGACGCTTGATCGGCAAAGCCGCTCCCAAACGATCCGTCCAACCATGCTCGATAAACTCGATATACAAGGTCTCATCGGGTCCGTAAATTTTATCGCCGACCACGCGCTTTTCTAAAAATTCCGCATGCACACGAATCTGGTGTTTGCGTCCCGTCTCAGGCTCAACGCGGCAGAGCGTATAGCCATTTTTTGAAATGAGCGGAATGAAGTCAGTCACAGCGGTTTGCGAAGTGCGGTCATAACTCACTTCCGATTTAACAATGACTGGCCCGCCTCTGCGCCGAGCAATCGGTTCATCCACATGGATCGGCTGATCAAACTCACCTCCAAGAATCGCCAAATACTCTTTCTTCACGATGCGATTCTGAATCGCCATCTGAAATTTACGGGCCACCGATGGACGTTTGGCAAAGACGATCAATCCACTCGTTTCGCGATCCAAGCGCGCGACCAAGTGTAGCTTTTCCGCACCAGTATGCTCTCGAACCACTCCCACTAGGCTAGACAACGGCCCATTCTTAGAAGGATGGCAAACCAACCAGCCCGGCTTATTGATAATCAGTAGATTCTCATCCTCCTGTAGTATCCATTCCGGAAAAACTGCCAGATCGACCAGTGGAGCTTCTTCGCCGTATGGATTCATTTCGAATCTCCTTTGTGTGCTTCTAAACGCATCTTGCGCAATATGGCAGCGCCGACTCGAGTCACAACGATGATCGGAAATTTACTTCCAAAGAATGCGATTAATTTATTCTTCCAACCAGTCACCAGCAGCGACTTCCCTGCCGCTAGCGCCTGCAGTGTCAAATCCGCCACTTGCTCAGATGTCATATCAGGAGTCAAACTTGTCCCTTGCTGCATCGGCGGAGTCTCAAAACCTGCAGATTTAAAGAAATTCGAGCGTGTCGGCCCAGGACACACCGCCAACGTCCGCACCTTTGTGCCTCGCAAATCCTCGCCCAATGCCAGCGTCCAATTCAACACAAACGCCTTGGTCGCGCCATAGGTCGCCAAATATGCGGTCGGCTGAAAGCCGGCCGTCGAGGCCACATTCACCACGCAACCACCGCGTTCCAGCATCTGCGGCAGCAACTGGGAAGTAAGATCCACCACCGCTCGAACATTCAGATCAATCATCTGCAACTGCTTCGCTCGATCCAAATCCTGCTGGCGACCGTAATCCCCAAAGCCACTATTATTAATCAGCAAGACCTCGCCCGCCTCCGCCTCCGCGATAATTATCTTTAATTGCGCAGCAGCAGCAGCGACTGCCTTTGAATCGCTTAAGTCCGTTGCAATATGAATGCCGTGTTGATCAAAAAAATCGCCCGGTTTTGAACGAGAAAGGTTGCATACCGTAGATGTCGGGGCTAAGTTTTTAATTGCTTTGATAATTGAGCAGCCAATCCCCGACGAACCACCAGTAACAATGATTACGGACGTGTGTTTCAGATATTCAGTAGGTGTTGGCATATTCAGGTTAATAGATGCCAACACGCTTGATCGTAGCGATCAAAATAGTGTTGGCTCTTTTTTTGCTCAGACTTGTCAAAGTGGCGGGGACAATCGTCTTCGTTAACTATGAACCCACAATAGAAAAGGAATAAATAATATATGAAGCAACATGATGTCATCATCTCCGGGCTAAATATGGATCTCACCGATGCGATTCGAAATGTGGTCGAAGCAAAAATAGAAAAACTCTTCGAGCACGAAGATCATATTGTCCGCATGCGCGTAGAACTTGAATACGACGCCCATAAACGCACACACCAGAACGAATTTATCGCCAAAGGGCACCTCGAAGTGCGGGGCAACGATCATAATGCCCATGCCGAGACGGACGATCTGTATAAGTCAATCGACGAGATGGTCAACAAGCTCGACCGAATGCTCCGACGCCGCTCTCGCCTTCAGAAGGTCAAACGCAAGAATACACACCTCATCGATATTCCTTCCGAAATACCCAAGGCAGTCTAGCGCGACAACTTGCGGATTGATACCAGCCCGACTCTCTACCGAGAGTCGGGCTTGCTTTTTTTACGAACTTCACAAAGGTGCAGCCTATGCCTGCTTACATCTACCAAATCCTTCACGTCACTGGAATCATCATGCTCTTCATGGGCTACGGAGCCCTACTCGCTCGCAGCCTCGCTAACAGCGACAACGCAGCCGTTCGTAAACTCGGCTCAATTACCAGTGGCATCGGCCTGCTGCTTATCCTGATCGCGGGGTTTGCGATGATCTCCAAGCTCGGTCACAGCTTTACAGCACCTTGGCTGATCGCAAAGATGGTCATCTGGCTCGCATTAGGAGGCGTCATCGTCCTCATCAATCGCAAACCTGCACTCGCTAAACCTCTCTGGTGGAGCATCCTAGGACTCGGCATTTTAGCCGCTGTGATGGTGTATTACATGCGCTTCCAAGGATAGCGCGAAGCTAGTTCAAAAAAAGTTAATCTTTTGCAAAGTTCTGCTTGATCTCATCCACCCACTTTGTCTTTATCCCGGCTTCCCAATAAGCACCCGTAGCTCAATTGGATAGAGCGCCTGACTACGAATCAGGAGGTTGGGGGTTCAAGTCCCTCCGGGTGTACCATTTAGAAATCCCTAAAGCATAAAGCCTTAGGGATTTTTTGTGGCCATCTGGCATGAAAGGTTTAGCTGGGCAGAGGCGCTCGTCTCGAACGCCATGGCAGTGTTGCTTGCTCTGTCCGCATCAAAGTTTGGAGAACAGCCAAGCCACTAGCGCGTCTCACGTGAGATGGGACATTTAAAAAGGAGCGAGGGCGACTCGCCCTTGTTGTTGGATGTGTGACTAAACGTGGGCGAGTCGCCCACACTCCTTTCACCATTCAGCACAACGCTTGCTTTAACTAGCGGATCGACCAGCAACCCTCAGCCCTCACTGATCATTCTCTTGGGCGACGGGATGAAAAACGAACCGTCACCGAAAAGAATTGCCGAGAAAAGATCATCACTTTCGAAGGGCCCAGCGTACGGGCTCTGGCATAACAATAAACTCAAGCAGCACAGCCACAAATGGCTGCGGCGGCCAAGGCGAAAAAAGCAGTCATCGCCTTAAATAAAAACAACCAACTTAGGCGGCCTATGTGAATTCAGTATTACCAAAAATACTACGACAGGCCGCGGCAGTACTGAGTCCTCCTGCTCCGTCTTGTTAGCAATCAGATCAACCATCCGCTGGAAATCTAATGATACCTAAAATAGCGACGGAATAACCCCTAAACCAAAAGCAACGCCTCCTTCTGCGCTCGGCTGAGCCGCTTAATTCGCCACTCCTCTTTCAACGCCTCCGAGCGTGTTCCGACCTCGCGCGTATGCACTAATTTCAACGGTGCACGGCCACGCACATATTTCGCCGCCTTCGGCCCTTGCGCTTGATGCTCCCCTAGGCGTCGCGCCACATCCGTCGCCACACCCGTGTAGAGCGTGCCGTCACCGCAACGTAAAATATAGAGACTCCATGCCATTCAAGCTCAGTCCTTCAACAAAGTATAGGAGTCCAGTATTTCCCCCTGACTACCCAGAGTCGTGACATGCAGAGCGCGCCCCTCGATATCGACCACCACAGAGGCGAGCACCGAAAGATTCTCGACCATGAAAGGAAGATGATCCGCTCGAAATGAACCTTTCTTACCCGAACTACCAGCAACCGTGTGGATCGTGCCACGCTTCTGATGCGCTCCTTGACGATAGCTGCCGTCACCTGCTGGGCGACCATCGCCTGCATCCACAGCATGAGCCACAGGATCATACGTATCACTGGTGCCATAATGGCCATGCATCAGAATGGAACGCTCATAGGTATGACTATGACCGCCGAAGGTCAAATCAACACCATGCGCCTCAAGCAGGGGCAGGAAATTCTCGCGCATATCAAAATGCGGCTTTTCCTTATCAGAATTATGCGTGCCATGCGTATAGGGCGGGTGATGCCAGTAGGCGATCACCCAGTCGTAATCCTCATCACTCACCTGTGCCAGATCAGCCTTGAGCCAATCATGCATCGGGCCCCCTTGGCTACGGTCACTCACTTGCGAGTCCAAGCAAATGAAGTGCGTCCGCCCGTAATCAAAACTGTAGTAGAGCTCGCTACCCGAAGGCGCACCGCCCGCCTCGCCCTGACTGGGCATATCAAAAATCGCGAGATAAGGGTCTGCCTGATTCTTCGTCAAAGGATTATCATCTTGATTCGCCCAATACGTCTCATGATTACCCACCGCTGGCCACAGACAGGTCGAATGCAGTAATGGATTATAAATATTAAACACTGCATTTTGAAACTGCTGATCCGTGCCATGACCATACGCGTTATCTCCGAGCATCAACCAAACATCCGTCTGCCGATCTGCGGTGAAATCGCGATACGCATTATAGACCGCACGCGCATTATCATTCCCAGTGCCCGAATCACCGATAATCCAAATACGAGTCGATACCGCTTCATGCGCCGGAGGTAATGTCCGGAATTCATAAGTAGCATCTGTGCCAGCAATCTTATAATGGTAAGCGCCTTTTACCTGCAACCCACTTAAACGCACACTGTGCTCGGTCGTCGGCACGGGTTCTTGCATGAAAAAACGTTCCTCACTGCCTGGCATCCAGTAATCGACACGACCACATGTGGGATGATTGGTGCGCCAACGCACAGTGATCTCCTGCTGGGTGGTATTTTGCAGATAAGGCCCGCGCACAATACTATGCGTCGCGGCTGGCTGCGCCATGGGCTTCGAATCAAGTGCCTTCGAAACCGCCACGCTCGTATCGCCCGCCAGTAAATTCGCATCCCACACGATGTCTGAACTATTTCGCCCCGCATTCACCAGCCTGATCGCCAATGTATTCACACCGTTACGCAGCGCAGTCGCCGGCAACTCAAAGGTCTCAAACTCCTTGGCCTCATGAGATCGCACCGCATTGCCCTCTAATGGGTGCGTGCGCGTCAACTCTGTTCCATTCAAATACACCACAAATGCATCGTCGTAACGAGCACGCAGAATCAAACTAGGAATCACAGTGCGATCTTTCACCGTAAATTGATGCCGCAAATAATAGTCGATCCTTCCCTTCTCTAGGTGGGGCTTATTTAGATAGCGCTCTCCATAGCCCAACGGCGACTGTGCTGTCCCCCAGATTTCATCATTAAAGTCAGGCGTCTCCCACCCGGCGTCTGCCTCGCCATCGTCATCATACTTCCAATCACTATTGGGAGCAATCAGGCCAGTGGGCTGACGGCTTTCGTGCGCATAAGAACTGCAAAAAAAGCCACTCAAAGCGGCAACAATAGTTATGGTTTTTAGATACTGCTTCATAAAATTAAATATATACAAAAACCCAATGGTATCGGGACCAACAGGGCTTGGCAAATCCATTCCCGAGCAAGCAGTGAAACAGCCCCTCATCAGCTTTCCCGACTAAAAGGCTACGCCTCACGCGATTCTTGCTCAGTCCTTAAGTCTCAGCTCTCAAGTCTCTTCTATCACGCCATCCACATAATACCAGTTGCCAGCGCTGCGACGAAAGCGCGACCGCTCGTGGTGGATCGCCTGCTCACCATCCTGTATATAACTCGCCTTAAATTCGACCTTGCCGGTTTTGTCCTCCGCGCCGCCCTGCGAGGCGCTCATCACTTCCAAGCCGATCCACTGAATCGAGTCGGCAGTGGATTTATAATTCACCCACAAGTCCGTGGTCCGCACTGCAGCCAAAGTTGTACCCACTAAGTAATCGATCTGACCACGCACATAAGCGCAGTAGCGTGAACGCATTAAAGCCTCCGCCGTCGCAGCCTTCTCGCTACCAGCGTGAAACGGCTCACAACAATCGGCATAGTTCGCACCACTCCCACAGGCACACAACGTCTTCGTATCAGTCATGCACCGAACCTTACCCAACCGAACCGAGATTGAAACCACTTTCGAGCGCGGCATCAATCAACTAAAAGGCGAAGCCAATCTGCACAAAGATCAACCGTAGCGCCAGTACTCGTCGCAGGCCGAACCAATGCCATAACTCAGCCCCTATTTATTATAGCAGCGTCGCTACAACCCACACTTGCACTCCACCGCTTAACCCAAATGCTCCTCAGCTCTCCTCCCTCAGTTACGAGTCTCAGCCCTCAAGTCTCAGCCCTCAAGTCTAAGCCATCAGCTCTCAAGTCTCCTCCCTCAGCTCTCAAGTCTCAGCCCTCCGCCCTCTTCTCAAATGGATTTTCCACTTAAGCCACTCACCTCCGTCACCGATCCCGATGCCCTCATGGAACACTTCCTTGAGTATGCACTGACGAAAGGCATCGAACTCTACCCTGCACAAGAAGAAGCCATCCTCGAAGTCTTTTCGGGCAAGAACGTCATCCTCAACACTCCCACTGGTTCAGGTAAATCACTGGTCGCCGCCGCACTCCATTTCCTCTCCGCCTCACAAGGTCGCCAATCGGTCTATACCTGTCCGATTAAGGCGCTGGTCAACGAAAAGTTCCTCTCGCTCTGCCGCGACTTCGGCCCCGAAAATGTCGGCATGATGACTGGCGACGCCTCCGTCAACCGCGGCGCACCCATCCTTTGCTGCACCGCCGAAATCCTTGCTAATATCGCGCTGCGCGATGGTGATCAGGCTAAAGTCCACGACGTCATCATGGACGAGTTCCACTACTATTCCGACCTCGAACGTGGCGGCGCGTGGCAAGCGCCCCTGCTCACACTGCCTCAGTCTCGCTTCCTGCTAATCTCGGCTACACTCGGCGAAACTCGCTTCTTCGAGCGTGAACTAGAGCGCGTCACTGGCAACGAATCTGTCACCGTCTTCAGCACCGATCGCCCCGTACCGCTCGAATTCACTTACGCCGAGGACCCGCTGACCGAGACACTGGAAAAACTCCAAGCGGCCAACAAATTCCCCGTTTACATCGTCCACTTCACGCAACGCTCCGCATCCGAGACTGCACAAAGCATCCTCAGCCTCAACGTTTGCAGCAAAGACGAAAAAGCACTGATCACCAAAGAGCTTCAAGACGTCGCTTTCAGCAGCCCGTTTGGCAAGGAGATCAAAAAGCTGCTGCGTAGTGGCATCGGACTGCATCACGCCGGCTTACTGCCGAAGTACCGGGTGCTGATCGAGAAGCTCGCCCAGAAAGGCATGCTCAAAGTGATTTGCGGCACCGACACACTCGGCGTCGGCGTCAACGTGCCTATCCGCACCGTGCTCTTCACCCAGCTCTGCAAATATGGCGGCGTCAAAACCGGCATTCTAACCGCCCGCGACTTCCACCAAATCAGTGGCCGCGCAGGCCGCAAAGGGTTCGACGATCACGGCTATGTCGTCTGCATGGCACCCGAGCACGTCATCGAAAACAAGCGCCTCGAAGCCAAAGCTGCAGGCGATCCGAAAAAGAAAAAGAAACTGGTCAAGCGCAAGCCCCCAGAGCGCGGCTTTGTGCACTGGGACGAGCAAACCTTCACCCGCCTGCAAACTGCTCCCGCCGAGCCACTCAAATCCAGCTTCAAAGTATCGCACGGTATGTTGCTCAACGTCCTCGGCCGCAAGGGCGACGGCTGCGCAGCCATGCGCGCGCTGATCGACGACTGCCACAACAACGACGGCTCCAAGAAGACCATGCGCAAGCAATCCTTCCAGCTGTTTCGCGCACTGGTCGACCGCAGCATTATCGAGATCCAACCTAAAGGCGCAGAGCAAAAGCTACGCATCAATGTCGACCTACAAGACGACTTTTCGCTCAACCAAACCCTCGCGCTTTACTGTATCGACACACTCGGACTACTCGACACCACCGCTCCCGAATACGAACTCAAGCTGCTCAGTCTGGTCGAATCCATTCTCGAAAACCCCGACATCATTCTACGCAAACAAGTCGACAAATTGAAAGACGTCAAAGTTGCCGAAATGAAAGCCGCTGGCGTCGAATACGACCAGCGCATGGAAGAGCTCGAAAAGATCGAACACCTCAAGCCCGAGGGCGAGTTCATCTACGAGACCTTCAATAAATTTGCCGCCGAGCACCCTTGGGTAGGCTCTGAAAATATCAAGCCGAAGTCCATCGCTCGCGAAATGTTTGAGCGCTACAGTAGCTTCTCCGACTACATCAAGAGTTACGGCCTGATGCGCGCCGAAGGCCTACTGCTACGCCACCTCACCAACGTTTACCGCGTGCTGAACAACACCATCCCGCCCGCCTTTAAGACCGAAGCCGTCGCCGAAGTGATCACCTACATCGAGACGCTGCTGCGGATTACCGACTCCAGCCTGCTCGACGAATGGGAGACGCTCAAAGATCCCGACTACAAGCCCAATAGCGCCGAAGCGCAGCCCGCGCCGAAAGGCCCGAATGATATCACCCGCGATCGCGAAGCCTTCACCCGCTTGGTTCGCAACGAGGTGTTCCGCTTCATCCGCATGTTGGCCAATAAAGAATATCAAGAAATCGACGAAACCTTCGAGCTCGACCAGATGTACCCCGAAGCCAAGTGGAAATACACTGAGCTAGGCAAAACCATGGAAGCCTACTACCAGACGCATGAATGGATCCGCCTCGATCCCGAAGCCCGCAACAAAGCCAACACCAACATCACCGAATCCGACGACCGCAACACTTGGACGATTGAGCAAACTCTAGTGGACCCCGATTCACACAACGACTTCCATATCGTATTCGAACTTTCGATACAGCAAGCCAAAGAAAACAGCGCAATCAAAATTGTGCCTACTCAGATCTGCTCAATAGCGGATTAACTAATAGTTCTGGCAAACAGATTGATAAAGTACAAAAAGAAAAAGCCT
>JAFMHF010000020.1 GCA_017854655.1 Puniceicoccaceae bacterium
CGACCAAAAAAAGCGCCCTCCGAGGAGGGCGCTTTCGAAAACATAATCTAACCGCCTGCCTAGTAACGGTAGTGCTCTGACTTATAGGGGCCAGACGACTTGACGCCAATATAGTCCGCTTGCTCGTCACTTAAAGTGGTGAGCTTGCAGCCGATCTTCTCGAGATGCAGACGAGCCACTTCCTCATCGATGTGCTTCGGCAAGATATACACGCCAGGTGTATATTTTTCGACCTGCTTCCAAAGCTCGATTTGAGCGAGCGCTTGGTTAGTGAAACTGTTCGACATCACAAAAGATGGATGACCAGTGGCACAACCGAGGTTCACCAGACGACCCTTGGCAAGCAAGTAGATGCTGTGGCCATCGGGGAAGGTATATTTATCAACCGCACCTTGGATGTCTGGTTTGATCATTTCAACCTCAACACCTGGCATGTTATTGAGCGCATCCACACCGATCTCATTATCGAAGTGACCGATATTACAAACGATCGCTTGGTCCTTCATCTTCGACATGTGGTCAGCGGTAATAATGCCATAGTTACCAGTGGTGGTGACGTAGATATCGCCCCAGCCGAGTGTGTCCTCGAGGGTCAGTACGCGGTGGCCTTCCATCGCAGCTTGCAGTGCACAAATCGGATCAACTTCGGTCACGACGACCTGTGCGCCCATGCCCTTAAGTGCAGCAGCACAGCCTTTACCCACATCGCCATATCCACAAACGACGCCAACCTTACCCGCAATCATTACGTCAGTTGCACGTTTGATGCCATCGAGTAGTGATTCGCGGCAACCATACAGGTTGTCGAACTTCGCCTTAGTGACAGAGTCATTTACATTGATCGCAGGAACGAGGAGCTTGCCGGCGTTGTGCATTTCGTAGAGACGGTGCACACCAGTTGTTGTTTCTTCAGAAACACCTTTCCAGTCTTCCACAATCTTGTGCCAATGATCATTGGAGAAATTCTCCGCTTGGATGTTGTTCAGGAGCGCTTTGATTACGGACTCTTCTTCACTGTCGGAAGCTGTATTCACCCAGTCACTACCATCCTCAAGTTCATAGCCTTTGTGAATCAAGAGTGTTGCGTCTCCGCCGTCGTCGACGATGAGTTGAGGGCCTAAACCGTCTGGCCATGTGAGTGCCTGCTGTGTGCACCACCAGTATTCTTCGAGTGTCTCGCCCTTCCAAGCGAACACAGGCACTTCAAGGTTCTTTGCGACGTAGGCCGCTGCATGATCTTGAGTGGAGAAAATATTGCAAGAGCACCAACGCACGTCAGCGCCGAGCGTCTTCAATGTTTCGATCAACACCGCAGTCTGAATCGTCATGTGCAAGGAGCCCATGATACGCACACCCTTGAGCGGCTGCTCAGCGGCGTATTTCTCGCAGGTCGCCATGAGACCGGGCATCTCGAATTGTGCGATCTCGACTTCTTTGCGACCGAAGTCAGCAAGGGTGATGTCTTTGACTTTGTAGTCTGTTTTTGTTAGTGTATCTGTACTCATATTTTTTAATTCTCAGTCTTATTCTTAATCGTAAACTTACAACGCGGCCTTAAGTGCGTCTGCTTTGGCAATCGATTCCCAGGGTAGATGTTCCTTGGCAAAGTGACCATAGTGAGTGGACTCTCGGTAGATAGGGCGCAGTAGATCGAGCTGGCTGACGATGTCGGCTGGCTTGAAGCTGAATACTTTTTGCGCGGCGGCAGCGATTTGCTCATCGCTGACAGTGCCAGTACCAAATGTATCCACGTGGATACTGGTCGGGTAAGGATGACCAATCGCGTAAGCGACTTCGAGTTCGCACGCATCTGCGAGACCCGCTGCGACGATGTTTTTCGCCACCCAACGTGTGAAATATGCCGCCGAGCGATCGACCTTCGAAGGATCCTTACCAGAGAAAGCACCCCCGCCGTGACGCGCCCAACCGCCGTAGGTATCAACGATGATCTTACGACCCGTAAGACCCGCATCGCCCTGAGGACCGCCGATAACAAAGTTACCAGTCGGGTTGATCAAATATTCGGTCTGATCGTTTAATAGCTCAGCTGGCAGCACCTTGCGGATCACCTGCTCGATGCAAAATTCTTTAATCTCCGCATGTGTTACGTCTGCGGCGTGCTGCGTGGAGATCACCACGTTCTTAATCGCAACCGCCTTGCCGTCGACATATTCGAGTGCGACCTGACTCTTCACGTCTGGGCGCAGCCAAGGGATCTTCACATCCTTTCGCTGATGCGCCATCTCACGGAGCAATCGATGTGCATACATCACAGGCGCTGGCATGAGTTCTGGCGTTTGGTTACAGGCATAACCAAACATGATGCCTTGGTCCCCTGCTCCTTGCTCGGCGGTGTCTTTACCAGCCGCTTCAGCCGCATTGACGCCTTGCGCAATGTCAGAGGACTGAGCTGTCAGGATATTGGAAATAAACACCTTATCGGCATGGAAGATATCGTCGTCGTTGGTGTAACCAATCTCACGAATCGCTTGGCGCACGATCTCTTCGTAGTTAAGCTTGGCGTTGGTGGTAATTTCGCCGGCAAGGAACACGCAGTTACTCTTGACCAATGTCTCACACGCCACGCGGCTATGCGGATCCTGCTCTAGACATGCATCCAACACGCTATCAGAAATATAATCAGCTACTTTGTCTGGATGGCCCTCGCCAACAGACTCGGAAGAAAAGATGAAGTTTTTACTCATAAGCCAGCCACTATTGCCAATCATTTAGATTAATCAAGCAACTTATCAACATATCAGGATAAAATGATATGTTAAACGAACCTCGCTAAATTTTACCTTTCCCGCATACATTCAAACCTCTTCATTCAGCATATTTTGCATTCATCGTGACCATGACACCTTCGACCGACCCACTCTCACTTTTAAAAGCGACATTTGGGTTTGAGACCTTTCGACCAGGGCAAGAGCAGGTCATTCAGACGCTGCTCGAGGGGCGCAGTGCTAGCGCAATCTTTCCGACTGGTTCGGGTAAAAGCCTGTGCTATCAATTGCCTGCTCTACTACTACCTGGGTTGACCTTGGTCGTCTCGCCGCTGTTGGCGCTGATGAAAGATCAGATCGACAGCCTACAAGCACGCGGGATCGCAGCGGAACGCTTGGACTCCAGCCTCGACGAGGAAACTTACCGCCGCGTCACTCAAGACATTCGTGGCGGCCAACTAAAGCTACTGTTTGTCGCTCCCGAACGGCTAGGTAACGAACGTTTCCTCAATCTGATTCATGGACTCCCAATTAGTCTACTGGCGGTGGATGAGGCGCACTGTATTTCATCGTGGGGACACAACTTCCGACCCGACTACCTGAAACTGGCCGGTGCTGCCAAAGAGCTAAAAGTCGAGCGCGTGCTCGCGCTGACCGCCACTGCGACCCCACAAGTCTCCGCAGATATGGCGCAGGCCTTTGACATTGCCGAAGGCGACATCGTCAACACCGGATTCCATCGTCCCAATTTAGAGCTGCGCATTACGAGTTGCAGCGATGCTGAGCGTCCCGCGCTCCTAGCGCAACGCCTGCGCGAGCGCCCCGCCGGATCCACCATCATTTACGTCAGCCTGCAACGCCATGCCGAAGAGGTCGCCGAACGACTCGTCAAAGCAGGCTTCGACGCCAAGGCTTACCACGCGGGCATGAAATCCGAGCAGCGCGTCGCCACTCAAGACGCGTTTATGCACGGTGAAGTGCCGATCATTTGCGCCACGATTGCGTTTGGCATGGGCGTAGATAAGTCCGACATCCGCTACGTCTATCACTATCACATGGCCAAAGGCTATGAAAGCTACATGCAAGAAATCGGCCGCGCTGGACGTGATGGAGCGCCTTCGACCTGCGAACTGTTCGCCTGCGCCGACGACTGCACGGCATTGGAAAATTTTGTCTATGGCGACACGCCTGATCCCGAGAGCATTACATCGATTGTCACCGAACTGCTCGGCTCCGATGATGAAATCGATATCGCGATTACCGACCTCTCGCGCCGCCACGATATCCGTCAGCTAGTGGTCAATACCTTGCTTACTCGCTTGGAGTTAAAAGGCATCATCCGCGCCGAAGGTCATTACTATGGCAGTATACGCTTTGCACCGATTGGCAGTAGCGCCGAGATCTTAGCACAGTATCCAGACAAGCAAGCGGCGTTTATCCGCAAGATCTTTAGCTGCGGGATCAAAGCCCGCAAGTGGATCAGCTTAGACATCGACCAGGCAATTGCGCACACTGGTCAACAACGCAGCGTCATCCTGCGTGCGATCGACAGCCTGCAACACAAAGGCCTCGCCGAACTACAATTGGCCGGCTACCGTCAACGCTTTCGCCGCCTAGAACAAGATGTCGACATCCCTGAGTTGTGCCAGCAATTGCAAGAGACCTTTAGCCAGCACGAAGCGATCGAGATTGCCCGTATCGAATCGATGCTGGCCTATGCTCAACACGAGAGCTGCCTCACCGCCAACTTGCTCGACTACTTCGGCGAATCGATCGATCCCTGTGGCCACTGCGGAATCTGCTTGGGCGATGAGCCAGCGCAATTACCGCTCCGTCAACATGCCAGCATCGAAAGCTATGACTTGAGCCACTTCACCACTCTAGTTGAGAAAAACAGCAATGCCCTGGCCCGCCCGCGACAACAAGCCCGCTTTCTCTGTGGCCTTAATTCGCCAGCGGTTTCAGCAACGCGTGGGCTGCGCGGCAATCAGCAGTTCGCCAGCTGCGCCGAAGTGGCCTTTGCCGATGTGCTAGAGGCCCGATCGGTCGACTCACCAGCATAATTGGTCGAATCCGCAGGAAGATTACAGCACAGCCAACAGCGTATCGGCAACCAGTAGCCTCCTGCTCAACGATTGCTGCGTGAATCTCTTAAAGCTATACCGCAAAGCACTGGAGCTAAGCATCGTCCAGCAGAATCCGGTGTTCTTGTTTAATCTGGGATCCATCAGTCCCCATTAGCAGTGCTAGAACCCCAACTTTTCTAAGTTTTGTCAAACACTTGCAAGATTAGGCAAATATGATTATACTGCATATGTATATATATCATTAATGCAAAATCGTCTTAAAGCACGGTTGCCACATGCGAGCACCATTCATTAGGAGAGCGATTTAGTACTCTTGCGCTGCAGTGAGCAATTGGCGGATAAGCGATTTAACCTCAGTTATTCGTTTATATGGAATCAGTATTTTCCGGCAGTCAAATCGCATTCATCGGCGACTTCGTCCCGAGGCAATGTGGTATTGCCACCTTCACCCATAACCTCTGCACGGCAGTGCAAGAAGCATGCCCCGAAGCGCAATGTATCGTCGGCGCGGTCAATGACCATCAGCACAGCTATGTCTACCCACCGCAAGTGCGCTTCGAGTTCCATGAGCGTGACCTCGACTCGTATCGCCGCGCGGCGGATTTTCTAAATATCAACAACATCGATGTGCTGTGTCTACAGCACGAATTCGGCATCTACGGAGGAGCCGTCGGCAGTCACATACTCGCCTTACTGCGCGACGCAAAAATGCCAGTGATCACGACCTTACACACCGTGCTGCAAGAACCCGATCATGCTCAGCGACAAGTCATGCTTGAGCTCATCGAGCGCAGCCAACGCTTAGTGGTGATGGCGCAGAAAGGCGTCGATATATTACGCGAAGTATACCATGTGCCAGACCAGCAAATCGAACTGATCCCGCACGGAATACCAGACATACCCTTCATCGACCCGAATTTCTACAAAGACCAGTTTGGCGTACTCGGGCGAACAGTGCTTCTTACCTTTGGCTTGCTCAGCCCCGCGAAGGGAATCGAATACGTGATCGACGCGCTGCCAGGGATACGCGAAACACACCCGGAAATTATTTATATCGTGCTCGGTGCCACCCACCCAAACCTGCTAGCCAGCGAAGGCGAAAACTACCGCTTGCAACTTGAACGCCGCGCCGAAGCGCTCGGCGTGAAAGAGCACGTGATCTTCTATAATCGCTACGTCAATAACCAGGAGCTAAACGAATTCATCTCCGCGGCGGACATCTATCTAACCCCTTATCTCAACGAGGAGCAAATCACTTCTGGCACACTCGCGTACTGCTTCGGCGCGGGCAAGGCAGTCGTCTCCACCCCCTACTGGCACGCCCAGGAATTACTCGCGGAGGGAAACGGCACGCTCGTGCCATTTCGAGACTCAGAAGCCATCACCACAGCGGTGCTCGGACTGCTGGACGACGACGTGAAGCTGCAATCAATGCGAAAGCGGGCCTATCTGCTTGGCCGCGAAATGATTTGGCCGACCGTCGCTGAACGCTACGTGGAAACCTTTAAACAAGCGCGCGCCAATCGAATCAACGAACCGCGCAAAGCGTTCGGTGATCTAACCCTAGACCAGAAACCCTACCAACTACCACCGTTCAAACTCGACCACTTGTTTCGGATGACCGACTCCACTGGTATGTTTCAACATGGGATATACACAGTGCCTAACTTCCACGAAGGTTACTGCACGGACGATAATGCCCGCGCGCTGCTACTCACCATTCTGCTCGACGAGATTGGACAAACCGGACGCAGCAAAGAAATCGAACACGCGGCTTCCAGCTATCTTGCATTTCTGTTCCACGCTTTTAAGCAAGGCACTGGGCGCTTCCGCAACTTCATGAGTTTCGACAGGAAATGGCTGGAAGAAGCGGGCTCCGAGGACAGCCATGCGCGCGCCGTATGGGCGCTCGGAGCTACGCTCTGGCGCTCACAAAACAAGGGTCATCGCAAGCTAAGCAATCAGCTATTTGATCAGGCGCTACCGGCTATAGAGGGCTTCACCTCTCCACGCGCCTGGGCCTTCGGTCTGATCGGCATCCATGAATATTTCAGGCGCTTCGAAGGGGATCTCGAAGTCAGCCGAATGCGGGAGGTCTTGACCGAGAAACTGCTCGTGCTGTGGCGGCGCACGAATGCACCCGACTGGCCATGGCTGGAAGATATCGTCTGCTATGACAACATGCGCATCACCCATGCACTCATCCTGAGCGGTTGCTGGATGCCCAACCAAGAAGCACTGGAGGCAGGGCTGAGCGGGCTTCGTTGGCTGATCGAATTGCAAACCGCACCGCAAGGACATTTTCGCCCCATAGGCTCCAACGGATTCTTGCGGCGAGGACAAAGCCCCGCCGCGCAGTTTGACCAGCAACCACTTGAAGCGTGTGCAATGATTAGCGCGAGCCTGGAAGCCTTCCGAGTGACCAAGGATCCTTTTTTCTCACACGCTGCCCAGCTCGCGTTTGAATGGTTCCTCGGTCGTAACGATCTGGATCGGCCACTCTACGATCCAATTACCGGCGGCTGCCACGACGCCCTGCATCAAGATCGGATCAATGGAAATCAAGGGGCCGAATCCTGCCTGTCGTTCTACCTCAGTCTGGCCGAAATGCGACTCAGCCAAAATCCTATCCAACTGCACAAATCATTATGAAAAAAATCCTTATCAACCGCTGTGGATTACAGTTTCTCCCAGATAGCTCACGCGTGCTGATCCGCCCCTTCATACCAAGCTCCACTCAGCGAATCATCCAAATCATAGGCCGCGGGCTCGCCATGAGCGAAGCTGCTGCGGAACATGAAGTCGCAACAATCATGCGCGATTTTGGCTCTAGGCATATTGAGATCGAACGCTTACTCCTCGAAATCTTCAAACAGGTCGAGCCACACCTCTTCTCAGACAGCCCACTCACACACGCACGCCAGCTGCTAATCGGTGCGCTCTTTACCGGTGAGTATGCGCTCGAATCTGCCGCGCTGTTTAACCCCTCCATCGTCCTACATCCTGACCAAGGCGGACTCCATTCAAATAGTGTTCGATTTATCATGAGCCTGCGCGCGACTGGCGAAGGGCACATCTCATCCATCGAATTTCGAACGGTGGTGATCGACGCCAAAGGCGTAATCGAAGCAGAGCCCGTGACACGATTCGTCACCGCTCCGGAGATTCATCCGAACCCAAGCTACAATCTCGATTCATTCACTATAAAACTGCATGAGATGGGCTTTGAAAACGAATACACCGCCGCGGTGATGGAGGTACTTGACGGCACTTTCACACTCGAGGAACTGGATGATAGTCTGAGGAATTTCTCCCATCGCGCGCATATCGTCACTCGCGAAGAACAACGCACACTTGAGTGCGTGCGCTGGCTGGCAAAATCAAATTATGAGCTCAGTTTTGAACCCAGCACCGCCATGTCCGAACGGATTCTCTTCCCCGTATCAATCAATGAGTCCAACGGCATCGAGGACGCCCGTTTTGTCAGGTTCATCGACGACGACGGCACGGCCACTTACTACGCCACCTACACCGCCTACAACGGACGTGTAACCCTGCCCCAACTACTTGAAACCTGCGACTTTCTCAATTTCCGCATTCTGACACTTAACGGCAGTGCCGTCGAAAACAAGGGCATGGCACTCTTCCCTCGTCGCATCAACGGCCGCTACGCAATGCTGTCACGGCAAGACGATGAGAATTTGTTTCTGATGTATTCGGATAATCCGCACTACTGGAACAATCCGAAAAAGCTAATCGCACCGAGATATCCATGGGAGATGGTCAAGCTGGGAAACTGCGGCTCACCAATTGAGACCGAAGCTGGCTGGCTTGTGCTGACGCACGGAGTTGGGGCGATGCGCCAATATTGCATCGGTGCTGCGCTCCTCGATCTCGAAGATCCCTCAAAAGTGATCGGCCGCCTGCCGGACCCACTCATTAGGCCGGAAGGCAACGAACGCGAAGGCTACGTGCCAAACGTCGTCTACACATGCGGAGCGATGCTACACAAAAAAACACTGATTCTGCCCTACGCAATGAGCGATGTGGCAACCGCAGTCAGCACACTGTGTATAGACGAATTACTGGCCGCACTGCTGGAAAGCGGCTCCTAAAACCCGCCACTTTAAGCGAAATTAAAAGAACCCAGCTTAGCTTCCAGACTTTTGCATGGACTCACCCATGGACTGAAAGTCCTCGCCCAAGCCCTTCCAAGTATTGCAACCCGAAAGCGCCAATAGGGCGACTGTAAGCACTGTAGCTAAGAATAATTGATACATTGTTTTCATAAATGATTAAACAAGTGAAATCTCGCAATTAAGCAAGCAACAGCTACAGGCTCGGCACCGCATCCAACAGCTTGCGCGTATAGGGATGCTGCGGGTTATTATAGATCTCATCCGATGTTGCCTGCTCAACGATCTTGCCTTCAGTCATCACCAACACCTGATCGCTGATATGCTCTACCACCGCCAAATCGTGCGCGATGAACAAATAGGTCAAGCCCAGCTCATCTTGCAGGTCCTGCAGTAAGTTCACGATCTGCGCCTGCACCGATACGTCCAACGCACTGACCGGCTCGTCACAAATAATAAACTCCGGCTCCACTGCGAGCGCTCGGGCAATACCGATGCGTTGCCGCTGGCCACCACTAAACTGGTGCGGATAGCGCTGCATAAAGTCAGCACTCAGCCCGACCTTCTTCAACAGATCGGCAACGCGCGTGACTTTCTGCGCTTTCGTCCAATCTTTAAAATGTATATCCAGCGGCTCCGCAATGATGCTGTAAATGGTCATGCGCGGATTGAGCGAACCAAAGGGATCCTGGAAAATCACTTGGATCTTTTTACGGTATGCAAAGAAGTCTTTACGTGACAGATGCGCCAAGTCTTGGCCCTCGTAACAAATCGTGCCCGCAGTGATCGGCACCAGTCGCGCAATCGCACGCCCCGTCGTCGTCTTACCACTGCCACTCTCGCCGACCAGCCCCACGGTCTTACCGCGCGGCACATCAAACGACACACCGTCGACTGCTTTCACAGAATCCACCGTGCGCTGCAAAATGCCCCCCTTAATCGGGAAATGCACCTTAAGGTCACGAACGGAAAGGAGTGGCGATTGGTCTGCTGTGGAGTCGGTCATGGTATCAATCAAGGGAAACGTCTATAGATTTCCCTACGATGTAACACTCGATAAAAGATAATCTGACCTTCTTCAATGGAAAACCCAACTCGATAATCGCCGAAACGTCGGCGATAGTAACTGGAAAAACCACTCATTTTCTTAACCTGCGTTAACGTGTCGATGCACTCACAGTTGATACAATCCTCGAAAACAAACTTTTTAACCCGAGCACGCGGCTCTAAGGGCAGTTTTTTCAAATCCTTCAAGAAGCTCTTCTTGAATTTAACCTCCATGGGTTATGAGCTCAGCTCCTTTTTTACGTCTTCGAGCGAAACAGACTCCTCTGCCTCAACCTCCTGCATCGCCTGAGCCAAGCCTTTATCAAGTAACGCTTCCTCAATACGCTGAAAAGTCGCATAATCAATCACAACGCTTTTGATCGCGCCGCCTTCGTCGGTAATAAATGATTTAGAGATTTCCATTTGATGAATGCTACGCATTCATCGCTGTTTCGCAACCTTTGATTCCGAGAGCAAGTTGCACTTGTCACACAAACACAGATGCCTAGCCTGCCAATCAATGGACTTGAGCACCTATCAGACAATGGATCCACACCTCTTAGTCGGCGTGGTCAACACCGCGATCCGCAACCACTGCGAATCCTTGGACGATCTCTGCAAGACGCACGACCTCGATGCGACCATCCTTACCGAGCGACTCGCAGGCGCTGGCTACGACTACATGCCGGAGCAGCAGCGGTTCCGCTAAAGTAGAAGCGACACTCTTGTCGCTTTTACACTCATCCAGCAGAACTAAGCGACAAGAGTGTCGCTTCTACAATTAATCCAGCGCCATCTCTTTATCAATCGTTGTCAGGCGGTGCTGCTTCGCGCCCAGCTTCGGAATACATGCGATCAACGCTTTCGTATAAGGATGCTGCGGATTATTCAGCACCTCATCCACCGGGCCCTGCTCCACGATCTCGCCGCGAAACATTACGATCACCTCATCTGCAAAGCCTTTGACGATGCCGAAATTGTGCGTGATCAAGACAATGCTCATGCCGAGCTTTTCGCGCAACTCGCGCAGCAGATCCATGATTTGTGCCTGAATGGTCACATCCAACGCGGTCGTCGGCTCATCAGCGACCAATAGCTTCGGCTCACAGGCCAGCGCCATCGCAATCATCACACGCTGCTGCATGCCACCACTCATCTCATGCGGGTAGGCCTGGTAGCGTTGCGCGGCATCGCGAATCCCAACTAGCTCCAGCAACTCCACCACGCGCCCCTTCACATCTGTGATATCGGGCCGGTGCAACTTCACCGCCTCAGCGATCTGATGCCCCACGGTAAAAACTGGGTTCAGCGAGGCCGACGCCTCTTGAAAAATATAAGCGATGCCATTGCCGCGCACGCCACGAATTGTTTCTCGATCCATCTCCAGCACATTCTTGCCTTCAAACAAGATTTCACCACTGACGGTGCAGGTCGGCGCCTCTGGCAATAAGCGAGTGAGCGACATACAAGTGACGCTCTTACCACTACCGCTCTCACCGAGAATCGCCACCGTCTTCCCGCCTGCGTCGATTGAAAAATCGATCCCATGCACCACCTCATTGGATTCACCACGCGAGTGAAAGGCGATCCGCAGATCAGAAACTTTTAATAATTCAGACATCAGTTCACACACATTCAACATTCAACATTCAACTGACAACGCTCAACTTAAAGCTAGCGCGTTTTCATTTTTGGATCGACCACATCGCGCAACACATCGCCGAGCACGTTGTATGCAATCACTGTGACGAAGATTGCAAAGCCCGGCGTCAATAGCCACCAGAAGTTCAAATAAAACACCTTCACATCCTGCGCTTGTGAGAGCATCAGCCCCCACGATGCCGAGGGTTCTTGAATACCGAGCCCTAAAAATGACAGAGCCGCTTCACCTAGAATATAGCCGGGAATCGAGAGCGTCGCGGCCACCAACAGATAACTCACCAGGTTGGGCAAAATATGCTTCCGTAAGATCACCACAGGCGACTGCCCCATACTTTCAGCCGCCATCACATATTGATTTTGCCGAAGTGAGAGCGTCATACCCCGCAGCACACGCGCCGTGCCAGCCCAACCGATTAAAGACAGAATTAAAATGATCACAAAAAACATCTGATCGGAGGCGAAGTGCGGCGCCAGCGCAGAGCGTAAAGCCAACAACAAATAGAGCCCCGGCATCGCCATCATAAATTCGACTAAGCGCATCGCTACAAAATCCATTCGACCACCAAAGTAACCGCTCAAGCCACCGACAAGAAATCCGAGTGTCGTGGTAATCGTGATACCGAGCAGCCCGATGAACAGCGACACACGGGAGCCGAAGATCAACCGCGAGAACACATCACGCCCAGTTGAATCACTACCAAGCAGATACACTCGACCAGCGTCCTCTTGGATCGTAAACAAATGACGCTGCGTCTTAAACAGCCCTAAAAAACGATATTCAAAGCCCTTACCGAAGAAATGGATCGGATACCCCTGCCCTTCAATTTTTTCATACTTTGCCTCGGTCGGATCGACTAATTCGTAGGCCTGCACTTGCAGGCCACCATCCTGAAAAATCAGCGCTGTGGGCGGATGGTACGTGCGCTCTAGGTCTTGTTCATTGGTCGCATACGGCGCGAAGAAATCCGCAAAGACGGCAGCCGCATACAGGGCAACCAAGACCGCTGCCGACACTGCCCCCAAGGGACGCCGCAGCACTTCTCGAAATATACTGAAGATGATCATTCTACTTTTTCTTCTCCAATCGAATACGCGGATCTGACCACGCTAATAAAATGTCTGCCAACAGGTTTCCCAGCACCAGCATCGAGCACCCCATCATCACTGAAGCCAATACGACGAACTGGTCTTCTCGCAGAATCGATTGATACATCAACTGACCAATTCCAGGATACTGCAGTACAATCTCAACCATCAGCGCACCGCTCAATAGCCCCGAGAATGCGAAACCAAATGAACTCACCAGTGGATTAATCGCATTACGCAAGGTGTGCTTAAATATCACCGCAAATTCACTTAAGCCCTTCGCCCGCGCCGTCGTCACGTACTCCGCGCGCATCGTATCGAGGAAATTAGCCCGCATAATTCGCATGATACTCGCGATCGAACCAATCCCGAGTGCCAAGGTCGGTAAAATTAAGTGATACGCACGATCGCCAATTTTTCCAAACCAGTTCAAATAATCATACTCAATCGAAGTGGCACCTCCCAACGGGAACCACCCCGTTTGCGCCGCAACAAACACAAACAACAGCGCGAGAAAGAATTCAGGAATCGAAAGCGCCGCATACGCCAACGCCGAAGCGATACGATCAAAAATCGAATCCTTATAAACTGCAGCTAAGACACCGAGCGGAATCGCAATCCCCCACGCGAAGACAAATGCGCTCACTGAAAGCAGGAAGGTCGCCCACAGGCGTTGTCCGATCAGATCGACAACTGGCATTTTATAAGCCCACGAATGCCCGAGGTTCCCTTGTGCAACATTGCCCAACCATTTCCAATATTGCACATACCACGGACGATCTAATCCAAACTCGATTTCAATCGCTTGGATTAACTCTGCTGGCACATCGCGTTGGGCTTTGACTGGCGTCAGAAAGTCTCCAGGCGCGAGACTCATTAAAATAAACACCAGCATCGTAATCCCTAGGAGCAAAGGAATCAGCGAGAGCAATCGTCTGAAAATAAATGCGCTCATGGATTCGGCTCCGCCCACAGTGATTCTTGGTTCCACGTCACCCCACCGAGCGGAGTGGGATCCACATTCTGCCATCGATTACGATAGCCGACAAAGTCCTTCGGGCTGACTAGAAAGATCAGCGGCTGTTGCTCGGCTAGAATTTCCTGTACCTCGAAAAAATACTTTTTACGCAGCGCAACATTAGTATGCCGGCCAATTTCAAGCATCAGCGCATCAATGCGAGCCTCCCACTCCGTCGCAGGCTCAAGCTGTTGCGGATACCATTGGTGTAAGCGGCCACCACTCATCAATACATCTTTACCCGCATAAGGATCTGGCGCACCACCGCCGAGGCCAAGCATACAGGCTTCATAAGTAAATGAATCGGATGTTTTATTGATGATCGTATTAAAATCTAAAAACTGCAGTTCAACGTCGATACCGAGCGCCGCCATGTTCTCCTTAAACACCGTGGCCATCTCGACACGTAATCCACTACTCGAATTCGTCATCAATGAAAACTCGATTGAATTGCCAAGCGGATCTTTCAACTGACCCGCTGCAAAAGTGAATCCCATCTCAGCAAACAACTCCCGTGAGGTCTCCGGCGAATATGCATATTTTCGAATCGCATCATTATACCACAATTTGCGTTTGGGGGATACGTAGCCATGCAAGATATCGGCACGATCGAAATACACCCCGCGAACAATGCCTTCGCGATTAATGCCATGCGAAATCGCTTGCCGAAACCGCTTATCCGAAAACCACTCGAATTTATACGGCTCTACATACGCAACGCCGTCGGCATCCTTACCAGGATTTAAATTAAACCAAATAAAGTTCGTCTGACTCGAAGGCCCCATGTCGAGCACAGTATAATCGAAGCGCTCCTCTCCCCGCTTCACCCAAGCCACATTATCAGGCCCGATTGATTCAAAATCCGTCAAGCCCTGTGCAAAGGCAACATTACTACTATTCTGATCCTGCACGATCTTAGTAATCACCCGCGCCACATAAGGCAGTCGCTCTCCCTTTGTATTTACCTTCCAATAATTTGGGTTCTTCGCAAATACGATCCGTTCACCAGGGCGATACGATTCGAGCACAAACATGTTTAGACCCACAATTTTCCATGGCTCATTGATGGCCGTTTCCACACTCCACTGATCCATCAAAGTGCCATCATCAAAAGACACTTGTAGCACATGCTTGGGCAAAATCTCCTCACCACCACCAAACAATAGAAAAGGCGCATACACCTCTGGAGTCGTGAAGCGCACCGTATAATCGTCTAACTTCTCGACCAGAGGCTCTTGCCCATTGATAAGCTGTCCAAAAGTAGAGCGCGAACTGTAGCGATATTTCACACGACCGTTCTCATCTAGCACGGGCTCACCGGAATCAACATCCAGCTGTTTCGCGAAAAAACAGCCCCAGGTAAACAGGACATCATCTGCGGTAAACGGCTGGCCATCGCTCCAATGAATTCCACGCCGCAAATGAAAGGTATACTGAAGATTGTCTGCCGAGATCTCCCATGACTTGGCAAGATTCGGGATCACATCACCAGTATTCGGATCCAGCGTGATCAACCCTTCCAAAATACGCCCAATCACGGCCGATCCTGCCATTGTCTCATTAACCAGAGGGTTGACCGTCGCCAAATCACCCGCAAGCGTTTCGACAACATTTGAGTCAAACTCCCCAGCCGGGAAATCCACCACCAGCGCATCTACGGGAATCGGAGCCACCACACCGGTCGATGGTCGCTGCTGCTCGGAGCCACATCCAGACAAAATCACCGACGCAGCCAACAGCAGCTGTAATTGTGGTGCAAATATGTCGCTGGGATAGAGTGCCATGTAAAAGTCTTACCAAAGCGCTCTCCCCCGTTTGTTCAACGCTTTTTGTAGGCGATTCAAACCCAGAAGACAGATCGTCTGACAAAGCGCGACTTGACAATGATCAATTGTTCACCTAAACAAGTGAACACTATGAAAGATCTGACAACTCGACAGCAAGAAATCCTCACTTTTATCGAGCATTACGAATGGCGCAACGGCTTCTGGCCGAGTATTCGTGACATCCAAGAGCAGTTCGGCTTCGCCAGTACCAATGCCGTGATGGGCCATCTTCGCGCACTTGAGAAAAAGGAAATGATTGAGCGCATCCCCGGTCAGGCACGGACCTTTCGCATCAACCGACCAGATGCACCCGAAAAGCCCGAGATTCCTGAGGATGCGACCGAAGTGGTCGACATTCCCGTCATGGGTGACATTGCCGCTGGCTATCCTGACCGTGTGGAACCCGCAGGTGAGATTGGTCGCTTACAAGTCGACATTCAGAGCGCAGGCTTTTCCAGCCGTCGCCGTAGCTTCGCCCTCCAAGTGCGAGGCGAAAGTATGGTCGATGCCGAAATTTATGATGGTGACATGGTCATCATTGAGCCACGCGACGCCTATGATGGCGATATCGTCGCGGCACTCATCGATGGCGAAACAACGCTCAAACGCTACATCCAAAAAGGCAGCGAACCTCCCTACCTCAAAGCAGAGAATAAATTTTACCCTGAGCTTTACCCAGTCACTGAACTCTGCGTACAAGGCGTCGCCAAAGCAGTCGTCCGCAGTTTGTAGATTGATGTGAATCGTGACGTAGCGAATGCTGTGCTTTGCACAGTCAAGGCGATGTTACTCGAACGGCAGAAAACCGCTACACGCTCAGTTGCGCCATGCGTCCTTTATCGCTGTTAGCCAAACAGCAGACGCTGACAGCTAAATCGAGAGGCAAGCAGCTTCATTACATTACGCGGAGATAAGCGTTTTTACCAAGCTACAGCGATTGCCGACGAAGCGCTAATACAAATTGGCCTTCAGGCGTTTTCGGATACGTAATAATCCAGCGATCATCCCCCATGCATCGCGTAGCGGCTTAACCTTACCTCCGGGCATCTCCTGCCATGGGATACGCAACTCCTCGACCCGACTACCCTGCGCCTGTAGCGCAACTAGTAACTCAACATCGAACACAAAGCCGCGCTCCATCAACTGCGTCGATACCGAACGATACGCCGCTGCGGGAATTACTTTTGCACCACACTGCGTATCCTCACATTCAATACCCACCAAGCCATGCACCAATTTGGTAAACATACGGAAACACAGCAATCGCAGCCACGGACGCTGGACCGGCGTATCCACTGCGTCATGACGAACACCAACAACACCAACATCAGGACCACACTGGCACGCATGCCTAAGTAAACGAAGGGTTGACGGAGCATCCACCGCACCATCAGCGTCGACAAAGGCCAACAAATCGGCATCGGGACATGCAGACCACGCCTGATAAATCGCACCGCCCTTTCGCGAACGCTCGGCAAACAGCATCACTTCGACATCCGCATAGACGACCGACAGGCACTCAACTAAGGCTGAGATCTTAGCCTGCTCCAGCTTGGACGAACCATCATCCGCCACGATCCAACGCACCGGCAAACCAGATTTTGACAGCGCCTGCGCCAACTTCGGGCCGAACAACTCCAATCGTTTGCAGTCGTTCCAAACTGGAGTCACCAATACAATCTGTTGTTCTAAGGGAGGCACGGCTGATAAATAATAGTGTCTACAGAATCAACACAACGGCAAAGCAAGATTGCAGCCGGCAAATAAGTCGCTTCATATAGAGCTAACTCACAATGTCGCAACGTCTCCTCATCATCGTCACATGGATCGGTATCGTTATACTCTCGTTAACGTTACGCCTGCAGAACTTAGAAAAACGCCCGATTCACGCCGATGAGGCGACTGGCGCACGCATTCTCGCACGTCAATTAGCCGGCGAGGACTACCAGTTTGACCCACAGCATTTCCATGGCCCGCTACTCAGCCTTAGTTCGCTGCCCATCGCGCGCAGCCGATCCGAAACCTCCTGGAGCGAACTATCCACGACCACTTTGCGTCTCGGCGCTGTCATTGCCGGTCTACTAGTGGTATTTACCCCGCTACTATGGAGACGATCCATCGGACCATGGGGCGCATTGGCAGCCGCCGCACTGTTAGCGAGTTCACCGCTGATGGTGTATTACAACCGCATGTATATCCATGAGAGCCTGCTAACTCTGTTGGCGATGCTGGCCTGCGCAGCAGTCTTTCGCCTCAGCCAACAACCGAGTAAGCGCATCGGCATCGCTTCAGGGCTCTGCATCGGCCTCATGTTTGCCACCAAAGAAACCTTCGCCATCTCGATACTCGCGTGGCTACCAGCCGCTGGTCTCTGCTACTGGAGACAACCAACAAATGACGCGCGACACCTCTGCCCCAACCTTCGTCTCTATCTATTGCCCAGCGTGTTCTTAGTGATCACCGCAGCATTCACCGCCGCTTACTTTTACAGCGATGGCTTTCGCTCCATGCAAGGGAGCATAGACGCGGTGCGCACCTACTTCGTTTACGAGACCACCGCTGGCCACGAAAAAGGACTAGGCTATTACTTCGAGCTGCTGTTATGGCCAAAGCAACAGCTCGGCATTTGGTGGACTGAAGTACTGATCGGGCTTCTGGCATTGATCGCGATCGCCTTCGCCGCAGTGAAACGTGTGCCGAACCCTGCGGTTCTCTTTCTAGCGATCGCGACGGTGTGCCACTTCATTATCTACAGCTGCATCGGCTATAAAACCCCTTGGCTCATGATGGTGCCGTGGGCACATGCCTGCCTCCTCGCGGGCTGTGCCTTTAGCTATTTACCTGATTTAAAAACACGGTCCCGCATTATACTCACATTACTTTTACTCACTGGACTCGCCTATCAAACCAAACAAAGTATCCATGCCAGCGGCCGCCTAGCCAATGACAGCCGCAATCCTTATGCGTATGTGCCTACCAGCACAGACGCACCGAAGATCGAACGCTGGCTACACGAGTTGCGCGCGTTAGCCGATGCACCAGTGCTCTCGCCCATCGCCGTAATCGGTCAAGAGTATTGGCCCCTGCCGTGGTATTTACGTACTTTCGAAACCATTGGCTACTGGCCGACTCCGATTCAAGGCATCACAGACTTGCCAATCATTTTCGCGATGCCCGCACAGGATCAAGCCTGCGATGATTTACTCGGGGCCTCTCATACCAAACTCCCGCGCGGCCTGCGCGCAAATGTGGCCGTCACACTTTATTTACGCAACGACATCTGGCAGCTCTGGATGCACACCGACGAACAATGAGCCAAATCCATCAATTTGACCACCACGCGATGAAGACCACCTTCATACTTCGCATCGTCGCCGAAGATGCGAAACTCGCGCATGATGTCGCACACGCAGCGATCGTCCTACTGGACGAAATCGAAAACACTCTCAGTCGCTACATCGAAGGCAGTGATGTGTTCCGAATCAACCACATGGAGACGGGTCAAACACTGTTTATCAGTCAGACCTGCTATGACTGTTTACGACTGGCCGCCGAAGCACATGAGCACACTGGCGGCCTGTTCGACATCACCCTCGGCACATTGATCGAGCATCAAAAAAACAAAGCTGCCGGCAGCGCCCCATCGCTCAGCGGCAGGCTCAGCATTGATCCAGATCGACCGGCGATCACATGCGTCACAGCCGGACGAGAAATCGATCTCGGCGGCATTGGCAAAGGCTACGCGCTCGACCAACTCAAAAACCTGCTGGAAGACTGGGACATTGAATCGGCACTGCTTTGTGCTGGTGCGAGCACGCAGTTAGCCTTCGGTTCCGCGACCTGGCCAATTGAACTGAGCGGCGATCACAATCAGCAGACCATCAAATTAAACAACCAGGCACTGAGCGCCTCAGGGATCGGCATCCAGGGCAGCCACATCGTCTCTCCACAAAAACGCCACAGCCCCGATTACAACTTCAAACGCGCATGGATCTTGCAACCCAGTGCCGCGCTGGCTGATGCCTGGTCAACCGCTCTAATGCTGATTGATATTGAACAACTGCGCACCTTTGAGGCCCCTCAAGACACGCTCTACTTCGAAACCACCACTGGTATTCAAACCCTGCAAAAGCTGCAAGCAACGCTGCCTGAGTAATTGCGGATGGCCGCCTTCGAGATTAAGGTAGCCAAGTTGAAGCCGTCGGGATGCGTGTTCGTTCTTAATTCGAGCAACAAACTTGTTGTCGTCACTCATGCAACACAGATACTCCCCTTTTGAATATGCCAGAGCACACACCAGAAGACTCAGCCCCAGCGCCACTTGTTGATATCGTCCTACCAGTCGAACAATCGGAGCACCTATCGGCGTGGAAAACCGCGATCGCCGAGAAGCTCGCACTGCCAGAAGAACGAATCGTCGATATGCGCCTGCGCAAACATTCAATCGATGCCCGCCAAAGGCAGATCAAAGTGCAGCTACGAATCGAAGTCGGCCTCGACCAGGCTCTCCCAGCTGAGCCGGAGCTGAAGCCCCTCTACGACAGCCCAGCCGCAGATGCAAAAACAGTGCTCATCATTGGCTGTGGTCCTGCGGGCATGTTTGCCGCGCTGCGGGCCCTCGAACTTGGCCTTAAACCAATCATTTTAGAGCGCGGCAAGGACGCCTCGGCGCGGCGCTTCGATCTCGGCCCCATTCTCAAGAAAGGCACCGTCATCAAGGACTCCAACTATTGCTTTGGCGAAGGCGGTGCCGGCACATTCTCGGACGGCAAGCTCTACACTCGCGTTAAAAAGCGCGGTCCGATTCGCGACATCTACGAGACACTCGTCGCGCATGGCGCACCCGAGCGCATCCTAATCGACGCGCACCCGCACATTGGCTCTAATCTGCTACCGAAAGTAGTCATGGCGATGCGCCAATCGATTCTCGAAGCTGGTGGTGAAGTCCACTTCGCCGCGAAAGTGAATCAATTCATTCTCAAGGCTGATCGTATTTGCGGGGTAACCACAGTCGATGGCCGCGAATTCCTCAGCGACCGTACGATCTTGGCAACTGGCCACTCCGCCCGCGATATTTACCAGCAGCTTCATACCCAAAATGTGCGCCTTGAACAAACGCCCTTTGCCGTTGGTGTACGCATCGAGCACCCGCAACCTCTGATCGATAGCACTCAGTATCACTATCCAATTGGGCAAGAACGCCCACAGCTACTCCCCGCAGCCAGCTACCGACTCGCCACTAAGATTGACAACCGTGGCGTACACTCCTTCTGCATGTGCCCAGGTGGCTTCATCGTACCTGCTGCGACTGAGAACGATGAGGTAGTGGTCAATGGCATGAGTCTCGCACGGCGCGACTCCCCCTTTGCCAACAGTGGCATGGTAGTCAGCGTTGAGCCAGAAGACACCGCCCCCTTTCAAGCTGAACACGGCGTACTCGCCGGTATCGCATTTCAAAAACAGTTGGAAATCGCCGCTAAACAAGCTGGCGGTGGCGGTCAAGTCGCGCCTGGACAACGCGTGACCGACTTTCTAGAAGGAAAAACTTCAGCAGACCTGCCGAAGACCAGCTACTTTCCCGGCATTCAGAGCGCACGCCTCGACGAGATCATGCCAGAATGGATTGTCTCACGAATGCGCCGCGGCTTAACTCTGTTTGGCGAACAGATGCGCGGCTATATTACTGAGGAGTGTAATTTGATCGGCTTTGAGACGCGCACCAGTTCGCCCGTGCGCGTGCCGCGCGATCCAGACTCACTACAGCACCCAGATATCGCGGGTCTCTACCCATGTGGTGAAGGCGCAGGCTACGCTGGCGGCATCGTCAGCGCCGCACTTGACGGCATCCGCTGCGCAGAAGCAGCAAGCCACTGAGACGGCGCTAGTTAAACGAGCGGCCACAGCCGCAAGTACTGCTGGCATTCGGATTACGCACTTCGAAGCCTTTACCCGTCAAACCATCGTCGAAATCGACAACACTCTCGTTGAGATACTCGAGACTCGTCTCATCAACCAAAAATTCGACACCGTTGTTTTCAAATACCTGATCGTCTTCCTTTTTGTTATCAAAAGACATACCATACTCGAAGCCTGAGCAACCGCCTGCCTCGACCAAAATACGGAGTTTTTGCCCCTCAGTAGCCTTCTCGGCCTGCAACTGTCGGATTTGTGCCACGGCACTGTCTGTCAATGTGATCATGCGTTACAGCAAATGCGCTTCGATGCCACTGTCAACTAACACCTAGCATAGATATATTTATAGAGCATTTTTCGTGCTAGATTGTGAAATTCACTTGAAAAAAAATTTAAAAGGCATCTTATTTACACGATGCCTAAGATAAAACACATCTTCAATGAATTGCATTTCGAACTCGTAAATACGATTGCAGAGGGCGGAATGGGCATTGTGTATGAGGCTAAGCAGATGGGTGCGGGCCATTTCAGCAAACGAGTGGCGATCAAATTGGTCCGCGAAGAATACTCAAAAATCGAAGAGTTTCGTAATAATTTTATTGGCGAAGCGCGCTTAGTCGCAGACCTGATCCATACTAATATCGTCCAAACTTACCACCTCGGCGAAATCAGTGGGCAATATTTTATGACGATGGAATATGTGGACGGCATCACCCTGGAAGACTTCATCCGTCGCCACACCGAAACGCACCAGTCCATCCCCATCGACCTAGCGGCTTTTATTGTTTCGCGAATATGCCGCGGCCTCTCTTACGCCCATCAAAAATGCGACATCAACGGTCGATCGCTCGGCATCGTACACCGCGACGTGAACCCGCGCAACATTATGCTCGCCTATGAAGGCGACGTAAAGCTCACCGACTTCGGCATCGCGAAGGCACTCAACCTCATGCACAATGAGGAAGGCGAAATCATCGCTGGTAAAGACGAATACCTCTCCCCTGAGCAAGCGCGCCGCGAAGTAACCGACGGACGTGCGGATCTTTTTAGCTGCGCTATTGTCCTCGCGGAAATGCTAGTCGGTGAAAACATTTTTGAGGCTAATTCCGGCGAAGCCACGCGCCACAACATACTTAAGTTGGCGATTCCCGACTTCATCGAGATTCGCCCCGAGCTCGACCCGCGCCTCGACGATATTATGCAGCGCGCCTTCAAACGCGACCGCGAAAAACGCTATCAAACCGCGCAAAATATGCTCACCGCCTTAGAGATGTTTCTCTACGGCAAAGGCTACGGACCAACTAATGAAAAGCTAGCGAGCTATATCAAAGACCTATTTGGCAACAACAGCAGCAGCGCGGCAAAGCGCTGGGCATTAGGCGAGACACCAGGACTCGAACAAGACGAAGAGGCCTAGAGACGGCCACGTCGCCCAACCACCATGAGCTCACCAGGGTTCCAACAAATCCAGAAACAGGCGCAGGCGCTCGTTCTAGCGCCTCAACTCCAGAACTCCCTAAAGATTCTCCAAGCGCCGGCAGTGGAACTACGCACCTCGATCCTTGAAGAGCTCCAAGCGAATCCACTGCTCGAAGAACTGGCGATTGATAGCATCAGTGTCGAAGAACACCGCGAAGAGCCTAACGCCAACCAACTCGAACAAGACGAAGAGACCGAGTTCAATCCAGAAGATTTCAGCGTGCTAGAGCGCATGAGCGAAGACATGCGCGAGCACTACGCACTGGAAAACACAGGACAAAGCCACACCTCAGATGACGAAGAACGCCGTGAGCACTTCATGAATTCGCTCACCACGAGCGTCTCGCTTCAGCAACATCTCATCCAACAAGCCGAATTAACCGACTGTTCCGATCAAGAGCGAGAGGCCCTACTTTACCTGATTGGTAGTATTGACGATAATGGTTTCCTCACAGAGACAGTTTCTAACATAGCTCTTACCAGCCGCATCCCTTACAGTTCGGTCAGCAAGGCCAGCGAAATACTCAGGGCCTTCGATCCGCCCGGAATTGGCACTAAAGACACACAAGACTGCCTCGTTACTCAGCTGGAACTACGCGGGCAAGGCAAGTCGATCGCAGCTCAAATCCTTCGCGACCACTTCCAACTTCTCATTCGCCGACGAATCCCCGAGCTTGCACGCAAACTCGGCGTAAGCACTGAGGATATCCAAGATGCCATTGAAGCGATCGCGACGCTGGAGCCCTCGCCTGGCAAACGTTTCAGTCCAGACTCAAACGCTGTCATCGAACCCGATGCCACTGTATTCAAAGATGAATATGGTGAATGGCAGATCACGATGAACAATGACTACATTCCTCGCCTACGCATCAGCAGCACTTACAAGGACATGCTGGCTAAAGGGAACCTGAATCAAAAAGAGAAAGAGTTTATGATCGAGCGTATGCGTTCGGGTAAATTCCTGATCAACTCGATCGAACAGCGCCAACAAACCATCGAGCGCATTACACTTGAAATTCTTAAATTTCAAAGCGATTTCTTCGCAGCAGGCGTCTCCAAGCTACGCCCACTGACAATGAATACCATCGCGCAAATAGTTGGCGTGCACGAGACCACCGTTAGCCGTGCAATCGCGAATAAATACATTCGCACCCCACATGGCGTTTTCCCATTTAAATACTTCTTCACACCAGGCTATAAAGCGGGCAGCGGCGAATCGGTCTCCAACAAATCGATCAAAGATATGATCAGTCATATTATAGAAGAAGAAAATCCAGCCAAGCCCTACAGCGACCAAGGCATCGTCAACATCTTAACCGAAAAGAAGATCAAGATCGCCCGTCGCACCGTGGCCAAATACCGCGAAGAACTCGGCATTCTACCGACCAACTTGAGGCGAAGATACGAATAATTTCTGCAGACAAAGCGGAGCTCGGAACTTATTGAAAAAATCGCGAATTAAAAAGTAAAAAGAGTCCGCACAACTTGCCCACGCCAATCAACTATGAGCGCGGTCCAGTCGCACTCTATTACACAGGGCATGCACCCCAATCACTGGCTCTGAAGCTCAACTCTTCAGGCCCCTTAAACCACTGCTTCAAGCACAGCGCTGCCGATCGCGTCGCAGACGAGACGCCCCTTATGCGTCAAGCGCGCATGCGCTCCACTTCGGATTAATAGCCCCTCATCCGCAAAACGTGCTATCAATGGCTCTAACATGGCCATCACTTTTGGCGCGGGGAAGCGCTGCGCGATGTCAGCCAAATCAATCCCTTTATTCATACGCAGTCCAAAAATAATCGCGTCGGTCATCAAAATACTGGTATCGAGCGTAACCAATTCAGCCTTTAGCGGTTGCCTCGATTCCATACCAGCGGCCCACTCGTCCAAATTTGACGGACGTTGATAACGCTCTCCCCGATACTGACTCGCTGCCGAAGGGCCACAGCCGATCCACTCCGCCATTCGCCAAGTATTAACATTGTGAATACATTCCGCTCCTACCTTAGAAAAATTCGATATCTCATATTGAGCATATCCCAGCTCAGCGAGTAGCTCCCAGCCGCGCTCGTAGAACCGCAGCTCGCGCTCTTCATCGATCTTCAATTTCCCCTCGGAAAGCTTCACATAGAGGGCCGTGTCTTCCTCGAAAGTTAAGCAATAGGTCGAAAGATGCGACGGGCCCAGTCGGGCCGCTTCGCGAATCGCCACCTCCCACTGCTCCATAGATTGATTGGGAATGGCAAACATCAGATCCAAATTGGTCTGAGGAAAGCCAGCCGCTTCGACTAAGCCCCAAGCTTTATAGATTTGATTAGGACGATGCAGACGGCCCAGCGATTCCAGTAATTTCTCATCAAAGCTCTGCACTCCCATCGAAATACGCGTCACACCGAGATCGCGTAACACTGCGAGCTTATCGGCTTTAACCGTCGACGGAGCCATCTCAATCGTCCACTCCGCAGGTGCATTGCCTAGACACTCCAGCATCGACCGTCCGAGGCGCTCCAAATCTTTAGCCGACAGCAACCCTGGCGTGCCGCCGCCCCAAAACACCGTATCGACCACTCGGCTATCGGAAATTAGCGCAAACTCAGCATCCATCGCATTGAGATAGCGATCTAAGTCGTCGCGCCGCGGTTTCTCTTGATAAAAGGCACAGAAATCGCAGGTTGATGCGCAAAACGGCACGTGACAGTAGAGACCCAGCGACATTTGTGCGGGATTGACAGTTTTCGGCTCTTTTCCTTGCAGCTGCATAGTGAGAAGGCATACCTTCTTCCAAGATCTATGAAAGCCAAGCGCATTTTCCTCTCCTCTTTCCTCGTCCTCGCATTCTGCCTGACTGGTTGCAGTGTCAAAATCGTCAATACGACACCTGACATCGCCCCCGCCTCGCCGACTGGCAACTACACCTTAAGCGCTCACGCGCAGGTCAATAAAAAGACCGTCGCACCGAGCAGCCTGGAAGCCTTCGTCGTGATCGACGGCGAGCAGCGCGCAATGACAGCTACCACAACTGCGCCAAACCTCTTTGAATACGACTATCAAGCGCCAGTCGGGAAAGAACTCACCCGCTTTTACTACGTACTCAACTTCGACACTCAAAAAGAGGACGAAACACCCACCTCAGTACAGATCATCTCCGATCTTTATCAAGTTAAGCTGCCGAGTCAGATCACATTGACAATTGATAAAACACGCGCAGCTGTCGGCACTCGAGTCTCGATCAATGGCCAAGGCTTCACAAATCAGGACATCGTTTTTGTCGATCGTACACCCGCCGAAACCGTCTTTACCTCACCCACACAACTGCAATTCGTGGTGCCAGAGCTAAAGCCAGATTTCGGCTACAGCATTGAAGTGCGCAGCACCACACGTGCCCAGACCGCAGGCTACCTGCGTATCGACCCTGCCAGCCCACTCAGCGTTTTACCAAATCAGCTCAGTCTAAAGCCAGGACAACGCCAAGCACTCGCCTTTGCACTCGATTACCCTGCTCCCGACGGAGGACTTTATATTAATATTACGACTGACATACCCGGCAGCATCATTATGCCTGAGGTACTTATCCCCGAAGATGCCCGCTCAGTCAGTGCCGTCATCGAAGGGGGCAAAGTCGGCAGCGGCCACCTGTTCATCAACGTAAGCGGCCTACCCGAATTGGTCATTCCGCTGACGATCCGCTAGATAATCCTGTACCAACGAGTTTACTCGAATCAGGGCTATGAAGCACACCTTTGATCGCTCGCAATTCTCAAATGTGCAGATGAATTCAGCTCTTGATCCAGCATTCTCATCTGAGCGATCAGTTTAGAATTAGGGTGAGTATTTCCATACATTGACAGCATAAAAGAGATGGAGGGCACTTCCTTGGCAACCATCGAAGAATCGCTTAAATTCTGGCTATTTAGTATTTCCTCTAAATCAGCCACTTCCTCGGCCATGTGACCGCGCAAAGTAATCGGGAGCCATGTTTCTTCGAGCAGCGCTACCAATATTTTTTGAATACGTTTTTTGAGATCTTGAACTGTCGATACAGAGACACCCAATTGCGCCCGACTAGGCGACCAAGTTCCTTGTAGTGTGTCACCGTCTGCTATTGATTCATTCATTAATGGTTTATTTTTGTTAGTTTTCATTTAGTTGAGCAAATTAGAAATGGGTTTCCTTGAAGGTAAAGCGGGGCGAAGAAAGCATTCGCGCAATTGCTCGGAATCATCACACGAGAAGCTAAAATCCCAGTCACAACGCTGGCCCAATTCCTGGAGTACTGTGCCGAACTCGCTGTGGTCATACGCACCGTCAGGACTGACCAACAGGACCGAGTTACTCTTGCCTCCACGGCTGAACCACTTCTCGACTAAACTGGTCAATTCCATCGAGAAGATTGACGCACTTTCACGATTAAAAGACATGCTGAACAAATCCGCTTCGGCTAAATCTACTAGAGCTTGATCCCAACACTCCGCATACTGAAGAATATCGAGACGCCACAGGCGTAAATCAAATATCAACAGTTTACCTGACTCTTCGTGCGCATGATCAAAGATTTGCTTTATCCTGCGTGCAGTCTCAACCATATCATAAGCCAAAAATACGATCACTGAAGTTGCTGTTGATGCGTCGTTGTTATATTTCATCGCTCCATAATTCTTCTTAATCATTTTTTGGGAGCGCAGATAATACACTATTATCTAACGAATTACAATTAGGCTAAAACCGTTCCGCAACATGTCATTAGTACTACCCATCTAGGCAAAGCACTTACATCGAATAAAGACACCTTCCCATTATCAGAAATACATCACATCTGCTTGGCTCCTGATACGCTGAGCAAGGAATGGAATATTGACGGGCGTTTTTCAGCCTCGAAAAGAAGTACCCAGCGGTTCAAATAGCGCCGTCGTGACTAACACAATTAGCCGCGTAGCAGATCAGCTCGGATGTCGAATGGATCTCAAGCTTACGGCATATATTGTAACGATGCGCACCGACTGTCTTGGGGCTGACATTTAATTGTTGGGCAATCTCACCAGACGTCTTACCATGCCCATATAATTCCAGTATCTCGAACTCGCGGTCAGTTAGTATCGCAATTGGAGACTGATGACCACGCGCCCTGCCCGCAAGCTCATCGAGGACTTGATTACTAACGACACGACTGAAAGCCGAACCACCGGCTAAGACTTCCTTGATCGCATTGACGACTTCAGTACCACCGGCTTTTTTCATCACATATCCGCGTGCACCAGCACGCATCGCTCGCATGGCATAGACCGACTCATTGTGCATCGAATGCATGACCACTGGCAGGTCTGGATTCATCGCCTTTAAGTCTTTGAGTAATTCGAGGCCGCTGCGCCCATCTAAGCTTATATCAGACAGTACCAGGTCGGGTTTAAGCCGAACCACCGCTTCCATCCCCGCCGCCGCGCTGTTCGCTTGCCCGCACACTTTTAAATTCGGGTCGCTATCGATCCATCTTGAAATCGCCTCACGCATGAGTGGATGATCCTCAATCACTAAAATACGATAGTATTTGTGGATGTCGGGGGCGTGGTTATAATCATTCATGATTCAGTCCAAATGAACAGAACTGTTATTAAAACAAAGCTATTTATTTTTTGCAAACGAAAACTAACGACTGCCACTTTACTAATTTAAAAATGTTATTTATTAATTACTCGAGTGATTGAAGTGCACTCAATTCAATACTGCGGGTATCCTGGGCCTGCTGGAAATTTGGCTTTGTTTCACTTTATAAAATAAGCTTACTAAGCTTTTTTTTAGGCATGCCTATTTAAACTCAGGAAAAAACGGGTTATGCACCTGTTCATCAGCAACAGTCGTCATAGGCCCATGGCCAGGACAGAGGATCGTAGTCTCTGGGAGCGACAAAATCTGCTCTCGGTTATTCTCCAGCGCTTGAGCATAGTGCTCGGGAGCGCCCCCTTGCGACAGGCAAAAAATTGAATCTCCGACGATCGCGATCGGCGTACCAAGCCCTTCGATCAAATAAGTCATCCCCCCCCTCGAATGCCCATTGGTCTGCCGTGCTTGTACCTCGAATCCGTCAAACTCAATCCAATCACCATGTTCAAGCAAGTCCGCCCCACTGTATGGCTCGAGCTTAGGAGCAAACGCAATGCCACCTTCGATATGACTCAGCAACTCATCATACGCGTCAATATGATCACGATGCACATGCGTGACCACTAGGGCCTGCAACTCTAAGTTCAGTGCTTTCACGTCGGCCAGTAATGCATCCACATTTGCCCCCGTATCAAACGCCACCGCCACCTTGGTGTGCGGACTCCACACCAGATAGCTATTCACCGTCATCGCTTCGTAGCCAGTCACAGGAAAAGGTGTGTTATAGCAACGCAACCCTTCCAGTTTGATTGGTTCAGGTTGCCACGCGCGATTTGCCATCGAAACCAGTGCGTCAGCATCTAAGGCAAGCACTGGAGCGACAGCACGCAAGCTGGCTTCATCTAATTCAGCATTCAGCAATGCCGCAACAGCTGCCACAGGTAGGCCAGCCTTCTGCGCAAGTGCCTGCTTGCCGAGGCCCAGCCCAGTGGCAGCTTTCATCAGCACGTCTTCAAAATCATCTTCAATGCGTATTCTCATAATTCACATAGCAGACTTAAAAATACACGTGACCTCAAGCACTGACGACCTACCAGTCAAAAAAGGTACCCTTAGCCGCTATTCTTCAGGTCGTATACTGTTAGAGCAAGCCGAACCACTTCTTCCGCTTCGGCACCTCTGCCCCGACTAGCTCTGCAATCGGAGCCTTGATCTCTTCTACTAAACCGCACGGTGCCTCAGCGACTGCCTCACAGCATGGTGCTTTCATCAAATGCTCACGTCGAAATTCTTCAGCTATTTTTCCATATAACAAAGGCTTATGATGGTATGAAATTTCATTCTCATCAAGCTTACTAACATCACTATCCGTCAAACAGCCTGAAACAATCGTATACATACAATCGGGAAATATCGCTTTCATCTCGATCACGAATTCAATTCCCTGTCCATCCGTAAGCCGATGATCGGCCACCACCAGATGCACTAGCATCGCAGGATTTTCCATAATCGCACGAGCATCGACAAGATTAGAGGCAGGATAGACGGTATTGTGCCGCTCCAACTGAGCCACACCTAGCTCAAGCAAGTTTCGCTCGTCCTCAATAAATAGTATATTCATAGCATCCTTATACTAATAGATTTAATTAATTACAAGATATAATTAGTCAATAACGATACAATAGCTATACCATTAACTAAATTCACAATCCAGAGCTTGCATTCCGAAAAATCACCGCCATAAAAGCTCCATTCTTTGAATGAGCCCAGATGGCGGAATTGGCAGACGCGCTAGACTCAAAATCTTGTGCCTTCGGGCGTCCGGGTTCGACCCCCGGTCTGGGTATTCTTTAAAGCCTCGTTTTCGAACGGGGCTTTTTGGTGTCTATTCATCCGTAATCACTTCGCAGGGGCCTTCACCTACGGTGGTCCGGTCCGCTACGCGACCGGTTTTGTCGGCCTGAAGGCCTCGGAACGACCCCCGGTCTGGGTATTCTTTAAAGCCTCGTTTTCGAACGGGGCTTTTTGGTGTCTATTCATCCGTAATCACTTCGCAGGGGCCTTCACCTACGGTGGTCCGGTCCGCTACGCGACCGGTTTTGTCGGCCTGAAGGCCTCGGAACGACCCCCGGTCTGGGTATTCTTTAAAGCCTCGTTTTCGAACGGGGCTTTTGGGTGTCTATTCATCCGTAATCACTTCGCAGGGGCCTTCCGCTCTTAATGCCGTGAAGGCGGCAAACGACGCCGACTTAGGCTACGCATCAGGATTGAGGATCATATGCACGCGGTCTGCCAAATTATCAGCAGTATATGGCTTCGCGAGGAAGTGCTCCACACCACAGGATTTAATCTGTTGAATTTTCTCCCGCTGTTTATGGCCGCTGGAAACAAGAACCTTCACTTCCGGATTCAGCTTCAGCAACGCACGGCACAATGAGGGGCCATCCATAAATGGCATCTCGACATTGGTAACCACCATATCGATGTCATTGATGCGACTCGCGTAAACAGCCAAGGCTTCGGTGCCATCTTGAACGGTAATCACATCGTAGCCTCGATCTTCAAGAGTCTTCTTAATCGTCTCACGAATGAAGAATTCATCATCGGCGACAAGGACCAGCATACCGTTACCCTCTTTTCTGGAAACGAACGTAGGAGCGGAACCAGTCACCTTGTCCACCCCGATCTCAGCGGGAAGAAAAATGCTCAATGTCGTGCCGAGCCCGTGCTCACTCTCTAAGACCATGAACCCATTATGGCCCTTCACAATCGCTTGAGAGTTCGCCAGACCAAAGCCGTAACCTTGCTTCGGCTCTTTGGTGGTGAAGAACGGCTCGGCCACGCGCTTAATCAAACGCTCTTCGATCCCGTGCCCATTATCCGTAAAGACAAAGGAAACATACGCACCGGCCTTCGCCTCAGGTGCTAGATTTTCAAAATTTGCATCGAACAAGCGATTACCCACTTTAACCTCAAGCGCTCCGCCCTCAGGCATCGCCTCGCTGGCATTTTGCATCGCATGCTGGAAAACTTCTGAAATTTCAGCCATTTCACCGCGGCACTCCCACAGATCTTCGACCACATTAATTTTCAAACTGACTTCCGACGGAATCACCTGCTCGCCCAAACGCTTCAACGAACGCTCAATCTGGGCCTTGCGAATAATATCATGCCCACCCCCCTTGCCGCGTTCGAACGACAACAGATCGGCAATCAAAACGGCTCCCTTATTCGCACATTTTTCAATCATCGAGACCATGTTGCGCGACTTTTCATCCTCAAGGGAACGCTTCAGCATCGCAGCGGAAAGCATAATTGGAGCGAGCGCATTATTTAACTCATGCGCGACCCCGCCTGCCAAAATACTAGATGAGCGCACATGGTGCGCACGCTCGTCGGCGTCTTCTTGCTTCTTCAACTCAGTGACATTGGTATTATAACAAACCACAGCGACTGGCTCCCCCGCATCATCACGAAAAAGCTGTTGCCGAGATTGAATATAATACTCATCGCCATTGCGATCGATCTGACGCAACTCACCAGACCAGCAGCCTTTATCCCGAAGTTCGTGAACCGCCTCTTCGCGCTCACTGGACACCAGATAAAAAATACGCGCCACTGGACGGCCTTTAATTTCATCAACTGACCATCCATACAGGGCTTCCGCTGCTTGATTCCAATAAAGCACCTGATTTTCCAAATCATGAACCACGACCGCATCAGGTGCAGCACCTAAAAGAGCTTCAAATGATAAAGGCATCGTAAAGTTAGAATCGCTCATGAAATAAAAAGTTAGATGCTTTTGTGCCTGAGGGACTTGCAGCTGGCAATGGCATATTTAATGGAATCGATCATAAATTAAAAAATAGGAGTCACTTCCAGTTTCTGCCCAGGATCTAAAGTATGACGCCCGTTACGATCCGGATCTTCATCATTGCGATAGATTTGAAGTTCAACTGGGCCAGCCAAATCCGCCGGAGCCACCCAGCGCCACTTACCGATCTCCTCAAAGTCCATCGGTATACCGGTCTGCCAGCTGAGGCCACCAGCACTGCCACGCAGAAAGGGCTTATTACCGATGCCAATCAAAATGCTCGCGGTGAAAACTGCGTCGTT
>JAFMHF010000096.1 GCA_017854655.1 Puniceicoccaceae bacterium
ACTATTTCAGCCGCATTTTCAAGAAAACACAGGGCTGCTCCCCCGCCGCCTACCGGCAATCCGTCAAAGGATAATCCAATACACTAAGGGCAAACACTTCGAGTAAAGCCTATCCGTAGCGAAAATTCAACGAGGGCGCTTTGCCACCTGGATGCACTGGTCCAATCATACTGTAGATCAGGTCATGGCTGGCACAAATGTCTTCGCAAATCACTCCTAAAAAGAGCGGCCGGGTTTTCAAGAACGTGATCCTGTGCAGAGGCTACTCACTTTCCTTTCTGAGTTTTTTCGTGCCCGTCCCGAAATCCTTGCTGATCACAGCCCGATCATACTCGTCTCCCAAGACCGTATAGGCCACATACGTCAGCGTATCATTCTCGATGTTAATCACCTGGAAAAACTGTTTTAGATTTGCTGGTTGGTCCAACTAATAACCTTCACCTGCGTAGCTTTCCATATGCTCACGACTGAACCTGTATTGTTTCGGACCACTGACAGAGGTCACGTAAACAGTTCCAAGATTCCCGACATCGCTCTCGGCGGCAGATCGCACAGGGACATGACCGCGGGCGTAGGTGTGATCATGCCCATTGAGCACAAGATCAACCCCGTATTTATCGAATAGAGGCTTCCACTCATCCCGCCCAAACTGGAAGTTGCGTTTCCTGGCCGGCGAAAATACAGAATGGTGACAGGTAACAATTTTCCATTTGGCAGAACAGTTCCTGAGCTGTTCTTCCAGATAGGAGGTCTGCTCATTCAAGCAATAATTCGTTCCGGGGGTCAGATTCGGGATGCTGTATTTATGCTGATGATCGTCCCCATATTCCGTCGTAGTGAAACTACCCGTGGTATAATTAGTGTCCGGCCCCCATTTTATAGTGCAAGACTCCGCGGTTGTCATTTGCCACAACACCGTCATGTCGGTGTTCACCCCTTCGTAGATCAAATAGGGTAACTTCTCTGCTGCTGCATTAGCAGTTTGTGGTGCCAGGTGTATCACCGCCAGCATAAGTGCTGCAAATAACCTCCTTTTTAACGTTTTCGATTTTTTCATAAATTACCTAATTAATTACGGTTAGCTTTACAGCTTACCTTTTTCATCCCCTTTGTGAGACTCACTAAAAAATTCATTGTCATAGCGTTTATCCGTTAAACAAACGACTCGAAATCCATACTTAGATTCCCTTACGCTCTGGTGATCACGAAGCCGTCGTGCAGATCGGCAATACTTGCCGAGAAATGTCCACCCGCCTCCCTTGATCAACTTAAATTCATCCTCCCCTCGGATGTTTTTTTGCGCTGTACCTGCCCGCTTATACTTGTAGATATTTTCGCACCATTCCATTTGATTCCCTGCCATATCATACAGTCCCCAGGCATTGGGGAGTTTCTGGCCCACAGGATGCGAGTGGCTCTCGCTGTTTTCATCCGCCCAGGCGTAGCGCAAATTAAACGTATCCCCCCAGTAAAAATCCGTCGTCGATCCGGCCCGGCAGGCATATTCCCACTCCGCCTCCGTCGGCAGACGATACGTCTTGCCTTCCTGTTCCGACAGCCGTTGACAGAACTCCTTGGCCTCCAGCCACGAGACGTTATCTATCGGGTGCCGCGGCGACTTCGACTTCGCAGCGGGGGCGTCGGCATAAACGTCATGTTTTTCGTGCGCAGCATCAGCGTCCATCCCGCCCATCACAGCAATCCAATCCGCACGCGTCACCTCATACACACCGATGTAGAAAGGGTGATCGATGGTCGTCTTCAGAATGGGATACTCATCACTGGCCGCCAGCTTAGACGTTGAGCCCATCATAAAGGTACCCGCCTCAATGTAACGCATCGGCATGCCGATACTGTTTGCCACCACCAACGAGCTATGTGCTTTGGGACCGGTCGACTTACAGCTCACAAAAAAAACAGACAACGTTGCCAGCGCGCAGATTTTAGTGAGCATCCCCATTACTTTAATTGTAGAAAAAACTGTCATTTATATAGGTAATCTTTTTTTTTGGGGGGGGTATAATACTAATAAAATCCAAGGATCAAATATATACGAATTTGCGCATTTAAATTATGAAAAATCGACCGGCTGGAAATTCAACCCCATGGTAAGCTGTGAGGAGAAACAATCATCCCCAGAGATGTCACCACTTAGAGTGTTTTCTGTAGTCGTTGTTTCGGCATAAAGGTTTTGACCGCTCCCTGAGCGTCCCCCATCCGCACCCAGACCAGCTCCTTCAGTGAAGTCTCCCGAGCTTACGTTCGGAATTTCCGTAGTTATTAAAAGGCCTGTAGCAAAATCGTAATGCGTAATGGTCTCTGCGGAGACGCTTGCGTACGACATCAGTCCGACGGTGATTAAAATACAGCGAGGAGTGATTTGGTGGAGTAGTGAGGTAAGTTCGACGTGCCTGAAAACACACGATAGCAAACTCCGGCGACTGCAAATATATGTAATTACACATTTAATTTAAGCGTATGTGACCACCGGAAAGATCGAAGGGGTAACACAACTAATCCAGTGATTAAGCTAGACATTTACGAAAAAAAACTAAGATATTACGCCATGAAGTATACCAAATATCGAATCGCTGTTCTGGTCGACACATCGAGTGGTTGGGGGCGACGGGTGATTCGAGGGATTGCCAATTACGGGCTCAAGCATGGTCCATGGCAATTATCAGTCGACGAGATTGGCATCAACGAGGCCATCCACTTAAAGCCTGACTGGCAGGGCCATGGCATCATCGCACGCGTCAGTGACAAACGATTACTCAACGAGCTAGTGGCATCGGGTAAGCCTGTGGTCAATGTCTCAGGCATTCAATTGAACGGCAGTCAGCTGCCATCCGTCACAACCGACTATAATAAAGTCGCTCAACTCGCGGTGCAGCACTTTGCAGAGCGAGGATTCCGTCATCTGGGCTACTATGGTTTGGGCAATTACTCATATGTAAAAAGACATACTGAGGCGTTCGTGAACTGCGCGAAGATGCAAAACCTGCCCTGTCAGGTCTTACACAAAAAATTGAATAAGAGCACGCACTCACGCGAAGCAGAGCGCAAAGAACTGAAATCCTGGCTAGAGAATTTACCGAAGCCGATCGGAATCCTTAGCTGGGGCACCCGTCTAAGTCATGACATCCTCAACGTATGCAGCGAATCCGGCATTGCAGTGCCCGAAGAGATAGCCGTCCTGGCAGGCGACTACGACGACCTACTCTGTGATGTCTGCGATCCGCCACTCTCTGGAGTCGTCACCCCTGCGGAGCAAATCGGCCATGAAGCCGCGCGCATGCTTGATATGTTACTTAAAGGCAAAGTGCCGGAGGAAACGACAATGATCGAACCAACAGGCATACACATACAACGCTCAACGGATACGCAAGTGATCGCAGATCCCGTTCTCGCCAAGGCGCTTCAATACATCCACGAGCATATGCACCGCCCCATACAAGTAGGCGATGTCGCTGAGGCAGTGAATGTCTCTCGCCGCTCATTGGAACGTCGCTTCGAAGTCGCCCTCGGATACTCGCCCTCTCGGAAGATTCAAAAAGCTCATCTAGAGCGTGCACAGAAGTTGTTAAAAGAAACCGATATGAGCATGACCGATATTGCGGCCGCCAGTGGCTACGGTTCCGCAGAGTATATGATTTGCATTTTCAAGAAAGCCACCGGCTTGACACCGTTGAAATACCGCACCTGGCTGAGAGCTTACTAGACTAGCTTTATCCAGTTTGATTTTGAACCATCTGTTGCGACGTCGTAAGCAAAGGAAAGCGATTCACCGAATCGCCAACAAAAGCGCTGAGGTCGATAAACTGGACCGCCCCTGCAGCAGTCGCTTTGTGGGTCAGAACGCTGCTGGGAGCGCAATGCTTGATGCATCAGTTAGTTGCGCAGTGATCGAAACCGTTTAGCGCGCTTCGCTACATTGGTTGAGACACATGTTCGCCAATATATCCAGATTCAGAATTTATCCGCATCTAGCGGAGCTTCAGCTCCTTCAAGCGGACCAGCCCCTTGTCTTGCGAATAAAAACGAATTGCGGTGGTGCGGACGGGCGCGCGAAAATCGACTAAGCACTCGATCGTGCGATTGCCCCGAACTGTGGCACCGGGAATATCTACCCACTCACCGCCTATTTGAGTCTGAAGACTAAAATTGCGCACCGCATGTCCGCGGCCCCATCCAGTATAAACCTCGGCACCGGACAATTCGACTGAAGCTTCAAACTCCACCACCAGCCACTTAGGCCGGTCGTGCTGCTGAGAAATCCAGCGCGAGGCATCGCTGATCTCGCCGTCCGTCGCTTTGACGGCGGTAAAGTCATCCAGCACATCGCTGGCACTCACGCGCTTCACCGCTGTTGGATTCTCGCGCACCGTTCCTGGCACATATTCGTATGCCTGATCGGGCTGTAGTTTAAAGGAGAGCGCACCACTCTTCTGACAGACGCTAAAAGGCACGGCGTCTCCGGTTGCTGCGTTCCAGACGCCAGACTCACCATTCTGGCGCAACCGTAGTGTGCTGGTCGACTGACCATCCGGGTGATAAAAAGTGAAGCGTTCCGCAGGGGCATCCACTGGATAAATGTGTGCCTGCAGAGGCGCGTCATCTGCGGAGCGGGTGACCAAAATACCTTCTCCACCGACGAAGCAAGGGGTTTTCCCAGCCGGCATCGCAAAGTGCTTCAACAACTGAGGGCCCTGATAATTCCTACCGGTGTCGTAGTCGAACCAGGTGCCTGCGGGCAGATAGAGATCCATCTTGCCGGTCTGATAATTCTTGAGTAGCGGCGCACACAGCAGGGATTCTCCGGCCAACCACTGGTAGTGCTCCGGATCGGCAGCGTATTTGTCATCCGGATACGCAATCCCAAGTGGGGTCATGGTGTATGGAAAACCCGACTGGTGGGATTTCATGGCGGCATCGAACAAATAGGGGCCGAACTGATAATGAAAATCAAACGGTCGCTTAAACAATTCCTGCTGTGTCGCTTTCCAGGCAAACGGCGATTCCCCCACCGCAAGCCCCGCAGTCAGAGCCATCAGCCAGGCGTGGTGCACGACCTTCTCCGAGTAGGATTTCATTTGTTTGAATCCGACTGTATCCGAATAGACGTTGGGCGCACCACAGGCCGCATACTGCAGATAGTTAATCGGCGTCCGCTTAGTCATGTCTTTGACATGCGTATCGTTGATCCGCAGTAGCGTGCCGGACGCACTGAAGCTGCCGCAGCGGGCCATCACCAGAGATCCCTCGTCGGCAAGGCGCGCAATGGGCGCATTGAAAATATCAAGCAGATCCGACCCGATGTTCTTCATGGTATCTTCTTTGATTCCATCAATATCCCAGGAGCGATACAGATCCGCATACCAGTCGACCGCGTCGGGCTTGCGTCCGTCCAGAAGGTAGCACGGCACAATAGGGAACCAGCGCGAGGTCTTCACGAGCAGCTTCCCAGACGGGTCTTTTACAAAGTAATCTTTTTCAACACCCAACGTTGAGAGCGGGTTGCCGTTGAAGAAATTGCCTTTCAGGTTGGCATCGCGCTTGTTTGTCTTGGGGATATGCGGTCCGCCCGGCAGGACAAAGTTGGTGCGCAGGCCGATCATCCATTTGACATCCCGCTCGTGCAGTTCCTTTTTGAGCGCGGCCGGGTCGGAGAATTTCTGGCCAAACTGGCCAAAATCGGTGGTCGTGCCGCCCTCTTCCCAAAACCCGGACCCCGTCACTGCCCAACGGACGGGATAGCCATGGTCCTGAAACTTTTTGACCGATTTAAGCAAAGTGTCTGCACTGGTTTGATACCCCAGCGCCGCCCACGATTCCCAGCCCAACTCGAACAAACGGAATTTTGGCTTTATATTGGGATAGCCGTTCGCATCCAGCAGAGCGCGATAGTTCCGGTAGATCGCCTGCATATCACCAATCAGGTAATGGAAGGTGACGGGCTCCGCAGCATGTGCCGTCATGGTGTATGCTTTCGGCCCCAAAACAACGGAAAGTTTTTTCCCTTCAAACACCACCCCAGCCAATCGGTTCTCGGGGAAAATAACAAACGAGCTTTGCCAGCGCTGCGAGCCGCCGTTGTTGAGTAGTGAATAGCGTACCTTTTTATCCGTCACCAGATTCAGGTGACCGCTCCAGCCGCCGGCATCGCCCAGACCGTAGGCCACCGGCAGACCGCCAAGACTCAGATCGATCTGGCACGCACCCGCAGACTTCGGAGCCACCGTAATGGAAACCAGCCCCGCTGAAGCCTTCACGTTCACATCCGCCTTCACTCCGCCGGCAGTCGTTACTGAGAAATGCCCTGGTCGATCACCCGCCTCAGTTGCAGCCACAGGCTGACCATCGAGTCGCAAGCCGGCCTGCGCATGAGCGGGAGCCAGGATCGTGCCAGTCGTGTCTGTGAATTGAAAACGAAAGCCCGCAGGCTCCACCGTCATTCGTTCCGCCCCAATCGGGATCGCCTCAAATGCCGCCGATGCAGTGCCGCACATCCATGCAACCGCTCCGAACAAAAATAGGGTGCGAGCTAAGTGCTGTGCGGTACCTTTACGTTTCATTGAATTTGTCTCCATAGCTTTCGTAGAAAAATAAATGTATCCGACAGAACCCTCTAAGCAGCATTAAATTTTGCGCATAATAACTGTAATTTTGCGACAAACGACAGACTCAACAACTAACAAGCCCGAGATCCAAACAGAAGTGGCTGATCGCATTTCCAGGCAAACGGCGGAGAGAGACGAATTGCTTGGCTACGCTCAGGGCTTTCGCCCCCAGCCTGCGGCTGTCCGTTCCGCTGTGCTGCACAAACCCTCTGCTTAGGTTCGCATCTCATCCCTCTTACCTAATTGGGCTGCCCCCAATGGCGGAGAGGGA
>JAFMHF010000021.1 GCA_017854655.1 Puniceicoccaceae bacterium
AGTTATCATCGGTCTTCTCGCTGCAATGGCAGTCCCAGCCTTCCAAAAGGTTCGTGCGACTTCACAGCAAAAAACTGTTCTGAATAACCTTCGCCAGTTGGCATCTGCGTCTCAGCAGTATTTCTTGGAGAATGGCTCAGCAAGTAGTGTTGCCTATGCCGAATTGGTAGGAACTGATAAATATGTCACTTCGATGAAGCAGGTTGCAGATGAAGATTATTCAACTGATTTTGCCACGATTACTAATTCTGTAACAAGTCTTTCGATTGATGTTAACGGCGACGCCGTAGTTTACACATTCTAAATTTTAGTAACTTAGCTTACTTTTATTTTTCAAATTGCCATCCCATTTATTGGGATGGCAATTTTTTTATGCATTTTGCTGAATGGATCGTTGGCTGTTTTACGATAATGCGATTTTATGGAAATCATGCACATTTATATGTCGCGTATTGATCGTTAGAGGGAAACGCTCTGGTGTTTTTACTTCGTTGAGTTCGATGAGCTACGTATGCAGATCATGGAGCATTTCTCTCCTGGAGTTATTTACGTGCAACGGTATTATTTACCATAAATAGTATGACAGACTTTAGAATCATAATGATGCGTATTTGGGGGGCTGTATCTTTACTGTTGATTGTCGTTTCAGCTTTGTTTGCTGGGAGGTGGGGTTTGGATGATGCGCGTGCCTTGTGGTGTTTTGTGTTCGGAGCCTATTGGTTTGTTGCGGCCAATTTGATCGTTTTTTTATATTGTTTGTGTCGTTCTTATTGTGCCGATTGGAATGGTGTATGGGTGCGGCGCTGTTGGCCTTTTGTCCTCGGGGTGATTGGCTTGGTATGCGGGTGTGTTGCATATGTATCACAGTTCGAAGAGGTTGGCTTTAAGACGGTGATGGATGAGCATCTCATCGCATCAACTGCACAGCGATTATATGCTGATCATGAAGCAGTGACCACTGTGCGCTATGAGGAGGTCGATGGTCGTCATTTGTTTCTGGAGAATGATGTTGATAAGCGACCTGTGTTCTTCCAGTTCTTGGTTTCACTTGTGCATGGCTTGTTTGGCTATGATGGGGAAAATAGTATTTGGCTCAATGTGTGGATTCTGTGCCCGCTGTTGTTCTTATTGCTTTATTTGCTTGGGAGTCGGCTGTGGGGGGCGTGGGGCGGAGGATTGCTCTGTGCGTGGATTGCCAGTATCCCACTGTGTAGTTTTATTTTCATGGGAGGTGGCTTAGAATTGTTAAATTTAGTGCTGCTGGTTGCGCTCATTTTATTGTGCCAAGATTTTTGGAAGCAACCGACAGCAGCGCGTTGTGGTGCGCTGTGTTTTTGTGCCACTTTACTTGCTCAGACACGTTACGAGTCGGTCGTATTTGTTCTGCCTGTCGGCGTTGTGTTGTTCCTGTATTGGAGGCGTATCGGTCAGTTGCGGCTCCATTGGCCGCTGTATATTACGCCACTCTTTTTGGTGCCTTATTTGTGGCAGAATCGTATCTTTAGTATGGATGCTTCGAATTGGCAACTGGAGGGGCAAGTGCAACCCTTCAGTCTCGAGTATGTGCCAGATAACTTTTTGCGAAGTGTGAACTATTTTTTGAATATGCAATTCTCTACACCAAACTCATGGCTGCTTGCCTGGGGCGCTTTGATTGCGAGTGTATGCTTAATCGGGGGCGCTGTGCGAGGTTGGCGGGTTGCAGCAGGTTGGCTTCAGGGGGCGGCCGTGCCATTAGTCGCATGTTCATTGGGTTTTTCGGGATTATATCTGATATTGCTGTGTTATTCTTGGGATTTTGGTGGCGCGATTGTGCAGCGCTTGTGTTTGCCGTTGTATTTACCAATGGGGATTTTGTTGGTTCTTTTTTTAAAGTATATTAGCCTCAAGCTAAAGTTTGTTCGTGTGGCTTCTTTATTGATTTTGCTTGGGTATGTCATTGGTTATGCGGCTCCCCTCGCAGCAGTCGCGAACTATGACCGAGGCGTCGGCTGGCAGGTATATGCTTGGATTCATTCGATGTTTGAAGAGGGTAAATTGGATGCAGAGGGACTATATATAACCGAGAATCCTTTTTTTTATAGTATTTACGGCTATGCCTGCTTCAGGCCTCAAGTAGCGAATGCAAATAAGCAGGGACTGATCGCTTATATGGTGCAGGAGGGCAGTCGGGCTGTGTATACTTGCGTGCGTTATAGAGCTGGGGATGATGGCTGGCGTAACGAAATGTATAACCGTCTAGACGCGTCGTTTCAGTTGGAGCCGATGCTTGAGCATCACTTGTCGCCTGATAGAAAGCTGGTGTTCTATCGAATCGTCGGTGTGGAGGCGGTGGATTAATGATTGCTCCGTCACTTTATTATTCAGACTTTTACTACCTTCTGAGCGAAGCATTCTATCCACGTGATCTCGCACTGGAGAATGAACTACAATGAGCAGTCGCACGTCATTTTACTCTCTATTATTTCTGGTATGTGCACTTGCGTATGTTGGAGGTTTCGGAGCCGAGTATTTGCTGGACCCGCTTGGGCGAGCTCCAGTGTTGGATGGTGCTGAAAATTTGGCTTGGGCGCAAGTCATCGCAACGGGTGAGCTGCCTGCTGAGCCTTTTTACCGAGCATTGCTGTATCCGTGGGTGCTTTCGTTGTTTGGTCTTGATGCGGCTACGCTTGTGCCTGTGGCATCACTGCTTGGGGTGCTATGTCATTTATTGAATGTCCTGCTGGTTGGGCAGTTGAGTAAGTGTTTGTGGGGGCGTTCTTCTGCTGGTTGGTTTGCAAGCATGATCTATGTTATTTACCCCGTAGCGTTGTATTTTTCGGTGCAAGTGTTGGATATTACGTTCGGCATTACATTGTTCTTGGCTTCAATCTACGCGGTCTTGCGCGCTTGCCGGGCTCATGGAACTGTGCTCCGTCTCGCATTATTGATCATCGCGGGCTTACTGGGAGGAGTCTGTGTGTTAGCGCGCCCGAATTTCCTATTACCCCTGTTGGTGTTTCCTTTCGTTCCTGCCTTGCTTTACTGTGGCCAGGCGCAAATTAGGTTACGAGCGATGCTGGAAGGGCTGCTGTTATTATTGGCCCTGAGTCTTCCCTTATTGGGGCAGGGCCTATTGAATTATCGGTTGTCAGGTTCTTTTAGAGTGCTGCCGTGGCAAGGTGCGTATAATCTATATGCTGCGAATGATGCCACTGCGAATGGGAAGTATTTTACGCAGAGCGTGTCGTTCGATGAGATTCCAGCTGGCATGAATCCGACGCGGATGGAGTCGGAGTATCTATACTTGAGGGCTGAGGGGGGAGACTTGAAGGGTGAGGATGCGCCTCTGGAGATCGATGCGATGAATGCGTATTGGCGGGCGCAGTTCTGGGAGGAAATTACGACAAATCCATGGCGTTGGCTGGGCTTAATGGGGCGCAAGTCGGTCTATGTGGTGAATGATTGGGAGCAGTATAATAATCTAACCTATGCGTATCATAAGGCGCGTTTCTCGTTTTTGCGGTGGAACCCGCTGGGCTGGGGGGTGCTGTGTTTGGGAGGCGTGTTTTGTGGGGTCTTGGGGTATTCGAAGGCTCGGCGTGGTGTGTTCATTTCGTTGGGCTTACTCGGTTTGGCGTATGCGGCGGGGGTACTGCTATTTTTTGCGAGCGCTCGCTTTCGCTTGCCGCTGGTGCCGTTGTTGGCAGCGCTCTGTGGAGGCTGGGCCGTGCTGCCGTGGCACGAGTGGTATCGATCTCGCCAGCGCGCCTTAATGCTGGTCGGGGGAGGGTGCTTGCTGGGAGCAGTCTGCGTCTATGGTAACTTCTTTGATGCGCGTAATGACGCGAGTTTCATTCAAGATGAACTCTTGCTGGCAAGTGCGAGTGCGAAATTGGGCGAAGATGCTCAGGCGCTGCGCTATGCGGAGGCGGTATTGGGCAGAGATCCTGCCCGTGCGGAAGCGAAGCGACTTCAAGTTGCGAGCTTGTTTAATATGTGGATGAGCGGTGATTCGCAGGATCGAAGTTTACTGTGGCCGCCTTTAGGGGTAGCTTTGGCTGAGTTGAAGCAGCATGACGCATCGACATTGTTTATTGCGGGTGTCTATGCCTGGGAGTTGGGTGATCATGCGGCTGCGGCGACTGCATGGCGTGAGGCCTTACAGCGTTTTGATGAGGGCGCCGATTCTAGTGCCAAAGCGCTACAGGCGGTCGGCGTTGCCGAGTATTTCGATCCGCACGATGTTGGCGTCGAGCAGTTGAAAAAACTATTAAATCCATGATGAGGGGTTTACTCTCAGTGTTGAATCGGCAATAAACAACCCAATGTACGCGTCCTTCTCTTGCTCCCCATCAAAGCGCTGGTTTCATTGCGCGGTTGCACTTTTTTGTGTCATTGTATGTGTGGGGCTCTCAACGGTGCGCGACTATGGCATGTCCTGGGATGAGCCTTTTCGTTTCAAAGGGGGCGATTCTAAGTTAGCCTATTACCAAGCGTTGTTTTCCGGTGAAGCGGTCAATCCTTCGAAGGATAATTATCCGGGAGTGTTTGATTTGCCGCTGGCGCTGGCGCACGAGTGCTTGCCTAATCTTGGCACGCGCAGTGAAAAAGGGCACGTGTGGAGCTTTTGTTTCGGCTTGCTAGGCTTGCTGGCGGCTTGGCGATTGACTGCGCGAATTGGAGGGGAGCGTGCGGGATTCTGGGCCTTGCTGCTTCTGGTCACTGTGCCCCGCTATTATGGCCATATGTTTTTTAACCCTAAAGATATACCGCTGGCAGCCACCTATTTGCTGGGGTTGTGGGCATTGGTGGAGCTGTTTTCGAAGTTGCCGCGACCGCCTTGGTGTGCGGTTCTATGGGTTGGGTGTGCGGCGGGCTTGGCGATGTCTGCGCGTATCGCGGGGCTATTGATTCTAGGCTATTTTGCGCTTTTTGTTTTTCTGTATCTTTGCGTTAAATACGTTGCTGCGCTGCGTACTGAGCGAACCGTTACGCGTGCAGAGGTGGTTAAGGATTTGGGCTATTGGTCGATCCGTGGCGCGACATCGGGTGTGGTAGCGTTGCTTGTGTTGTCTGTTTTTTGGCCCGCAATTCATACGAATCCAGTTGAGCGAATGGAACAAACCGTTGCGACAGTTCAGAGCTATGGCTGGGGCGGAGTTGTCTTGATGGATGGTCATTTTTGGCAGGCATCCGATCTGCCGTTTTATTACATTCCATATTGGTTGCTATATACCATCCCTGAGTCGGTGCTAATCTTAATTGGTCTCTCGCTTCTGTTCGGGGGAATGTCGCTGTTGCGTTATCGGCGCACAGGGCAATGGCCGAGTGCTTCGGAGCTATGGCCGAGGCTGTTACTGGTCTTTGCAGTGCTGTTTCCGCTGTGCTATCTGCTGTGGAAGGATCCGGTGTTGTATGATGGCATGCGGCATTTCCTGTTTGTGGTGCCTCCGATGGTTTGTGTGGCTGCGTTGGGCTTGGAATGGATGTTGCGTCGAGCGAAAGCCGCTGGTCGACAGTTGCTGAGCGTGGGCCTACAAGGCGGGGTTGGGCTCGCATCACTGGTGGTCATCATCGAAATGGTCTCCTTGCACCCTTACCAGTATGTGTATTTTAATCATATTTCAGGAGGGCTGCCCGCCGCCTATATGCGGGATGAAACCGATTACTGGGGGGTCTCACATCAAGAAGCGGCTGAGTGGTTGAATCAGTATGTCGAGGCAATCGATCCAGCGGGCGGGCGCGTGTTTAAAGTACATCAGCGCTATACACGGTGGATGTTGCAGGAGGCGCTCGATCCGAATCGTTTCGAAATGTGGCAGTCTAGAGAGGGAGCCGATTTCTTCGTCTCCATCACTCGCTTTAATTTGCACAGCAGTTACCCGGAGGCGAAGCTACTACATGTTGTCGAGCGACAAGGCGTGCCGCTCTGTTTTATCTATACCTTAAGTGACGAGGATCCCAAATGAGGATTTTAATCGAAGCCCATCACCCTGCGCATATTCACTTCTGGAAATACCCAGTTCGTGAGTTGATTGACCGAGGGCATGAGGTATTGATGATTGGCCGTGATCGGGACGGTGATGTCGAGGGAGGGGTTAAATACGGGGAATAAATTCGGCGACCTTATCCGCAAATGTATCCCAAGACATGCTTGCTGCCATGCTTTCAATTGCGGGTGCAAAATCATGCGCGTTACAGTGCATTTGTTGCACTTGCTGTATCGCGTTCGTCAATTCGGCGACATCATCAGGCGGCACGAGGAAGCCAGTCGCGCCATGCTTGATGCAAAAGGGGAAGGCACCCGTGTTGCTGGCGATGGCTGGCTTATTCATGTGGATCGCATGTGCGAGCACGCCACTGTTAGTTGCTTTTTTGTAGGGCAGCATTACGCAATGGCAGTCGGCGAACAGTTGTCCGGCCGCGTCATCATCGATGTAGTGATCGAGTAGTGTGAGTCGTCCCTGTTGTTCGAGGGACTTGCAGCGGGCAAGCAGCTCTGATTGTTCGCCCCACCATTCGCCAGCGACTGTGAGGTGTGCTTTGCCGGGGTAGGATTCGAGGGCCGAGATTAAAGTGTCTAGGCCTTTGTAAGGGCGAACGAGTCCGAAGAAGAGCAATTGGATGGTGGTTGCGTCGGCTGGTGAAGAGTCCCGCTGGGTAAATTGATCATAGATTGGATGTGGGTAGAACAACCGAGGGGTTGTTGGAAATCGCTCGGCGAGTTCCGTTTCAATTTCAGGAGAATGGCAGATGAAGCCAGATGCCTGTTTGATCGCTTGTAAACTGAGCCAGTTTTTCCACTTGGATGAGTCGTGGTCAAAGAGGTTGTGGCAGATCAGAACCAATGGGATTTTTTTTCGTTTAAGCTTTCGGGAAAGTAGCCAGATGTGGGGCGAAAAGAAGAAGGTCCACCACGGTATAAGCACTGCGTCGGGGCGCTCAGCGATGAGGCGTCGTGTGACTGTGCTCCATGCCCCAGTCAGTTTGTAGTCCAAATCATAGTGCACGTCCTCCAGTGTATCGGGGTGCTCCTTTAAGTCGCCGATGTGCTCACCCGGATACAGCCATTTCGGGAACGGGTCGCGGTAGGCTTCGGTATGAACCTCGCGCTTGACTTGCAGCGCCTTCCGGAGGCGTGTGGTATGTGCCGCGATGCCTCCGCGGTAGGGGTGGAGTGGGCCTAGGATTGCGATTTTAGACGGACTCATTGCTGGCTTTCCTTCCACTTGCTATTGTCATGTAAGCCACATTCGCGCTGTAGCCCTCCGAAACGTGTGTCCTGAGGTTTCATGTTGGAGCCTAGTTTGGTAGTGCTATGCCAGTCGCCAGTGGATAAGTAACCATCGGCTTCGAGCGGATGTCTAGGTAAGTGATGCTGATCTGGGTATGCATTTACCTGTTCATCGCTCCAATCGATTATGGGGAAGAGTTTTAGGCGCTCGGCCTGTCGCTCTAAGATCGGACGCATCGTTCGTGTGTCCGATTGGCTACGCCTTACCCCTGAGATCCAGACGTGGGGCTTTAGTGTGTCGAGTGCTCGGCGCATGGGCTCCAGTTTGTTGTTCTCCAGGTATTGCTCTAATCCGTCAGTGCTGTGTTCCCAGAGGCGCCCATAGAGTGCCTCTTGTTGAGCAGGTGTAATGATCGGCGTGTAGCAATGTAGGTTGAGCTGCAGTCGCTCGGTGAGTAGGCGGGCATAGCGGTAGGTTTCTGCGAATAAATAGCCTGTATCGATGAATATGATCGGAATTTGAGGTGCCACTTGGCTGATTAAATGGAGCGTGACTGCGGATTGTATTCCAAAGCTGGACGTGGCAATCATGCTTGTTCCAACATGATCTAAGGTCCATCTCAGTCTCTGAACCCGAGCTAGCTGGTCCAGCTGTTGGTTCCACTTGTCGAGTTGCCTGTCGGATTGTGGCGAGTCGGATGTATGTAAGTTGCTTTCTGGCACAGTGAAGGTTGGTGACTGCCATGAGTCTGCTACATTTATTTGTTGTATCAACACTCCAAATTGATCTTCTTTAGATCATTGGTTTCGCACTGGACGCTTCGTGCTTTTACTGTGTTATAAGCGTGAGTATTTATGGGTAAAACTATCATTTTAACGGGCACATTTTGTCACGTAAATAAGGGCGATGCCGCGATGCAGTTGACGATGGCAAGTTTGATGGAGCAGCGCTATGCGGATTGTGAAGTAGTGATCAGTGCGCCCTTTCCTGATGAGGATAGTCAATTCTATGCGCCACGAAAGGTGATTCGCTGCCACCGACGACGTTTAATCTATAGTTTTGTTCAATGTATTAGTGGGTGGCTCTGGAAAAAGACAGGCAGTGAGGCTTGGCTGTTAGATGAGGAGATGCGGCATTACGCCAAGGCGGATCTGATTGTTGATTTGAGCGGAGATATGTTGACGGAGGATTATGGTCCACATGTGGCGCTCTCGCATTTCTACCCCATCTTGTTGGCAAATGCTATGGGCAAGCGTGTATTCTTGTGTGCGCAGTCGATCGGACCCTTTAATTGGACGCGGAAATTGGCTAGCTATATTCTTAATCATGCGGGAGCGGTGACGGTTCGGGACCAAGTAACCTTAGACTATTTGCAGTCGGTCGGAGTGACGCCGCGTAGGCTCGGGTTGACGGGGGATGTGGCTTTTTTAATGGACCCAGAGGATGCTTCGGCTGGGCGCTCTCGCTTATTGCAGCTGATTGGCGAGGACAATGCAGGTCCGTTGTTGGGAGTATCGCTAAGTTTTTTAATCGAGAAGCATTACCGCAAAAAGTGCCCCGTGGCTCACCAAGAGCCTTTTGTAGATTTGATGGCTCGTTCGCTGGATGCTTGGGTGGAGCGTTATCAGGGTGTAGTCGTGTTTTTTGCGCATGTAACTGGCCCTGGGGCTCAAAAGGACGATCGAGAGGCTTGTAAGTGCGTGGCGCAGAAAATGAAACATTCCGCCTTTGTGTTGGAAGACGATTTGAGTCCATCAGAGATCAAGGGGACTATTCGGCATTGCGACTTATTTTTTGGTGCGCGCATGCATGCGAATATTGCAGCGTTGAGTAGTTTTGTGCCAACCATCGCGATCGCTTATAGCCATAAGACACCAGGTATCATGAATCAATTGGGCTGTGGTGAGTTCGTGTTGCGAATTGAGGCGTTGAGCGAAAGTTTGATCGAGAATGCTTTTAGCAGAATGCATCAGGAACGTGAGGAAGTGCGCTCACGCTTGCATCAGCGGATTCCTGAAATCCGTGAACTCAGTTCTCAGAATCTAGAGCGTGTTGACGCTCTGCTGGGAATGGACTAAACCTCCCTCGGGTTTCTTATTGAGAGTATTTTATTGCTGTTGTATTTCTTTCGACACAATCCTTTAAATAAATCTGCTCGATGAGTCATCGAGGTATGCCAACCAATTCAATAAGCTTATGCCAGTCGGTATTTTTAAAACAAGGGGCCCTGTAGTGAATCTGGACCGTAGCCGAAAGGCTCGTATGATAGAGGCGTTTCTCGCTGATGGGTTAGGCTCAGATGTGAGCGGAAAACGTATTCTCGATATTGGTTGTGGCAATGGGATGATTAGCACTTATTTTAGTCAGCGTAATACGGTGACAGGTGTCGACGTTGAAGATTTACGTCGTGGTGATTCACATGACTTCCGCTTCATTCAGGTTGATTCGGCTGGGCTGCCGCTCGCTGATGCCGATTTCGATATCGTGCTGTCGCATCATGTCATTGAGCATATTCCTGCACAAGTTGAGCACTTGCAGGAAATGCATCGAGTTCTGAAGCCGAATGGGCTGGCATATTTGGGCACTCCGAATCGCAGTTCCCCTGTTATGGAGGGGCATGTGGGTAATGACATGGTTTTGCGATACCGAGACATGGCAAAGCTATTTAGGGAGTGTGGTTTTGAGTCGGAGCTGCTCTCATTGCGACTTGTTGCCGATCCATCTCGCTATCATGGTGATGTTAAGTTTGGGCGTTTCTTCCCCGATCCTATTCAGCGAGCATTGATTCCAATCTATCCGAGTCACCATTTCCTTTTGCGTAAGCGTCAATAAATAATTTCCGGAGGATTATTCGCTTATACGCTTGGCGCGTTGCTTTAGTCGGATTGATCTTTTGTGAGCCTTGTCAGGCGTGAATACGTGAGCAGTAAGGATAGCCCGTGTGTGGTGAGACTATCAGATGCGACATATTTACGGTGTAGCTCTTCAATTGCTTTTTTTCGAAATAGACTATCACGAAACTGAGGGTTGATAGTGAAGGGGAGACTTTCCAGGTAATGTTTTCCAGTTTTTGCTAAATCCTCTTTCAGCCAGTCGTCTATGGGTGCATCGACGGCGGCGATTTTCTTTTGATAAATTGCGTCGTGTGGCAGTAACTTTTTATCAAGGGCCATGCGCATTAGGATGTATTTTCCTGTTTCTTTTGACTCGTTTTGATTCGTTGGTCGGCAGAGTTCATCAGGTAGCTTGAGAGCCAGTGCTTTGAGCCCAGGATGGAGGTATGGTGCTTGTATCGTGATGCCGACGCTGTCTGAACTTCCGATTATTTTTGAACGGTTTGGAGATAGGAACCCTTTGCCGCCGTAGGCAATTCGGTCTGCTGATTTTCCTTTGAGTGGTGCCGAAATCGCTTTGAGCAAGCTCTCGTCATCTTGTTCTGCTGCAACATAGTGCGGTGCTTTCATGTGTCGGATCGAGTTTTCATCAAGTATGCGGAAGGTCAGGAAGCCCCGTTCAGGCATCTCACGTGCCAGCGTTCGTAGTAGGTGCATCGCGACTGTATAAGGGCGTCCGCAGAGGTTCTCTAGCCATGCACTATCAAACAAGTGGATCAGTCCATTGGTCAGTGTTGAAGGCCATTTCCCCATGCGTTTAAAGAAGGCGCTGGTCGCATGCACCCGAGGGTATCCGAGGAATGTGGCATCACAACCATCGCCTGAATAGACATGCCGAATTCCGTCGCGTTGAATCTGGCGGCATACCTCTTCTGTTTGGATGACGTAATTTAACCAATTTGTGGGAGAATTGAAATAGAGGTCAAACTCCTCAATGCCTCGTGCAATGACTTTTGAGTTAATCGGAATCCAGTGATGCGTGCAGCCGAGATGTTTTGCAACGGTGTCGGTGTGGGCTTGGTTGTAGCGCTCGTCTTCATAGTAAAAAGAGTAAGTGTGCACCTCTTTACCAGCTTGGCATAAGTAGGCGGCGACGAGGGCGGAATCAAAGCCCCCGAGCAGCACGCCGACTTTTGGATCTGGGCTGAGTTGTTCCTTTACGGCATTTCCTAAGAACTCATGTAGTAGGTCGATCACGGCTTCTTCAGACATCAAACTGAAATCAATGGCATCGATTTGTTGGCTCCAGCGTTGTGTCTGTGTGACTGTCTGAAGCGCTACAGTGCTTGGCGTGACTCGCAGGATGTGACCTGCTGGGATTTGTTTAATCCCTTTGAAGGCAGAGTGATTGAAGGGGAAGAATCCGTGTGAGAGAAAGAAATTTTGGTAAGTGTCGTCTGCCGGATGTTGCCCAGGAGTGGCTTCCGCCAGAGTGCTAAGGTTCGTCGAGAAGCTGACTGTGCCATCGAGGTGTTCGGTATAGTAGGCAGACCGCAGCCCATTCGGATCTGGTAAGATAAGTAAGAGGTTGTTGAGTGGATCACTGAGGGCGATTAGAAATTGCCCATCCAGCTTACTGAGCCCATCGGTGGGGTCGTCGAGGTAAGCGTTTAGCGCAGTCGTGGCGTCTCGTGTGGCGTCTCCGCTGAGCCCTTTGTTTGATTCGTTCAGGATGCCAATTAAGCAGAGGGATACCTTGCTGCTGGGGTCGGTGGCATGCCCGATCAATGGACTGGCATCTGCGCAGGCATAGCCGCCGCGACTATTCGGATGCTCCCAAGTTTGACGCGTATCGAGTGAATAGCGATTGGCTACTGCATCTCTGAGCTGGTGGTAGTGAGCTTCTGAACTGGATCCGAATAGTAAGTTCATACGTATTGAATTATTTGTTAGGGCGAATTGATTTCCAAACGATGAGCATGGAACTCATGCCTAGTAGTGCGATGTAAGTTGAGAAACGGTAGACGACACCAGCTAGAACTGCCGCGCCGACACTGAGCCCGAATTTAGTGCCCATGAAGCCAACGATGCTTTCTGCGATGCCTAGATTCCCTGGGGTGATGGCGACAGTGTTACTCGCTTTTACGAGTATTGTAGTGGTAAACGCATTGGGCAAAGAGATCCATTGTTCGACCATTGCAAAGCAGAGCCAGAGTCGTAGGGCATGGATGCTGGTGTTGACTAAGCTCCATGCTCCAAATTCGAAACAGAGGCGACGGTGGCTGAGCAGCTGATTAACTGTGGAGGTGAATTCGAGCAGCTTAGTGTGAATTCGATCTGGAATCCGTGTCGCTCGCTCTAGGTATTGGCTACGTTGAAGTCGCCTTAATACACTGACGCCGATTAGGCTGCATCCACAGCAACCGATGAAGATCGTAAGCAGTGAACTACGTTGGACGGATGCTTGCGTAAACAATAAGGCAATACTGGCCGTCGCGCTTGCTAGAGTCAGGTCGAGCCATAGGCATGCGGTGCTGCCAGCACTGTATTTAGTATAACTTAGGCCTGCTCCGTTTTTGAGCGTCATCGCAGCGTAGAGTGTGCCGCCCTGTGGGCTGATCAAATTCATGCTTCGACTGATGATGAAAATACGGACGATCTCGAATCGCGTAAGCTCTTCCTGTGTTTGCCGGATGATGCAGTGGTAGGCGAATGCTGCCGCAAGGTTGGCGAATGCTGAAAGTAGAATGATCCAGCTGAAATAGTGCCATTCGATTGCACTTGGATCAGGGATTTTCTCAGGATGTCTATAAAAATAGAGTCCAAACCCGACTAGCATTGCGACCAGTAGGAGCAGCCGCAGAGCCAAATGTTTTTTAGATGCGTCTGGCAATCGTGGCATCTTGATCCATGCGTTTGCTGTGCGCGTGATAATTGATCAATTCTCCGATCAATCCGATTGAAACGAGTTGAACTCCGAGTAGTAGCAGCAGGATGCCGAGGAAGAATAGCGGGCGATTTCCGATCGGGATTTCGAAAAGAAGCTTCCCGGCTGACAGCGCCGCAAGTATGCAGAATCCAGCTAAGCCGCTCACTAAGCCAAACCCGCCAAAGAAATGGCCGGGGCGTTTCAGATAACATGTGAGGACGATCACTGTGATGAGATCCAGTCCGCCTTTGATGAGGCGGTTCCACCCGTATTTAGAGATGCCGTGCGTGCGGCGATGGTGCTCGACTGGAATTTCCGCAATGGTGAAGCCGTCGGCTGCGAGGAGCACGGGGATGTAGCGATGCAGTTCGCCGTAGAGGTCGAGTGTTTTGACTGCGTCGGCGCGGTAGGCTTTGAAGCCACAGTTGAAGTCGTGGATCTTGACGCCGGAGGCCGCTGCGGTCGCCCAGTTAAATACTTTTGAGGGGAGTGTCTTGCCGAGAGGGTCTTGGCGGAGTTGCTTCCAGCCGGAGACGCAGTCGTAGCCTTCATTCAGCTTTTCGATCAGCTTGGGGATCTCGGTTGGTTCGTCTTGGAGGTCAGCGTCCATGGTGACGACGATCTCACCTTTGACTGCTGCAAAGCCGGCTGAAAGTGCCGCGGCCTTTCCTTGATTGCGACGAAAGCGCAGGGCGGAGACGTTGTCGGAATGTGCCTGTTTGAGTGCGGTCAGTTGCTCCCACGAACTGTCGGTGCTGCCGTCATCAATGAAAATGACTTCGAAAGCGCCGAGGTCATGCGCTTCGACGACCGCTTTGATCTGCTCGAAGAGCGATGTGACAGTGCCGTCCTCGTTGTAAAGGGGGATGACGAATGACAGTGGGATGGTAGCAGGCATACTAGTGGGAATCTTCTATGATTAGCGCTGTGGGTATTTAGGCAAGCAGACTTTCTGGATCGTTCGGTTTACGGCACAAATTTTGGCGGCGAATGATTTACAGACTTATAGCGTCTTTTACGTTGGCTATTTATAGCAGATTCAGCTTTTTATCTAAACTATGCAGGTTTCTATAGTTATCCCCATTTATAATGAAAAGAGCACGTTGCACGAAATCGTTGCTCGTGTCCGAGCGGTGGAGGCATTGAATTTGAAAGAGATCATTCTGGTGGATGACTGTTCAACAGATGGCACGCGTGAACTATTGGAATCTGGCTTTGATGAGCCTTTGTTTAAGAAAATCTACCACGATGTGAATCAAGGTAAGGGGGCGGCGTTGCGCAGTGGATTTGCGGAGGCCACGGGCGCTGTGGTGGCAATTCAAGATGCGGATTTAGAATATGATCCCGAGGAATTGCCTGGGTTAATTCGTCCGATAGTTAAAGGGCAGGCAGATGTCGTCTATGGTTCGCGCTTTCAAGGTGGTGGCCCGAAGCGAGTGGTCTTCTTTTGGCATATGATCGGAAATCGTTTCCTGACTTTACTGAGCAATATGGTGACGAATTTGAACCTCACTGACATGGAATGCTGCTATAAAATATTTCGTCGGGAAGTGATTGATCAGTTTCAGATCGAAGAGTCTCGCTTTGGTGTGGAGCCTGAGATGACCGCCAAAATATCTAAACTTGATGTGCGGATTTTTGAAGTGGGTATTTCCTACTACGGGCGCACCTATGATGAAGGCAAGAAGATCGGCTGGCGCGATGGTGTGCGAGCGATCTATGCGATCTTGAAATACGGATTGTTCCGTTAGGTTGATTAGTGGATTGGATTTAAGAACTCGACGATGCCTTCGGCAGTCTTGGGGCCGATGCCTTCGACTTTGGTAATACTTTCTGCGTCAGCGGCGCGGAGCTTTTCGATCGAGCCGAAGTGTTGTAGCAGGGCTTGGCGTTTGTTGGGGCCGAGGCCTTTAAAGTCGTCGAGGATCGATTCGCGCAGTTTCTTGCTGCGTAGTTCGGCGTTGAAGCTGTTGGCGAAGTGGTGCGCCTCGTCGCGGATGTGTTGCAGCATGCGCAGGCCGGGATCGTGATGCGAGAGGTTGAGTGGCTCGCGACCGTCGCTGAAGATGATGGTCTCGTTCTTCTTGGCCAGTCCGATCAGGGCGGGTGGTTCGAGCCCTTGGCCTAAAAAGGCTTTGAGCGCGGCGGTGACTTGGCCCGCGCCGCCATCGATGATGACGAGGTCGGGAAAGGGCTTTTGTTCGTCGTTGAGGCGACGATAGCGTCGCCCGACCACTTCTTCCATGGCGCGAAAGTCGTCGTTGCCGATGAAGGATTTAATTTTGTAGCGGCGGTAATTCTTGCGGTCAGGCCTGCCGTCTTTGAAGGCGACCATGGAGGCGACGCAGAAGCTGCCAGAAATGTGCGAAATATCGAAGCACTCCATCCGCTCGGGGATGTTGCGGAGTCCAAGATCCGCCTTCAGTTGTGCCAGCGTTGCGCTTTTGGGCGTGGGATCGTGCAGTGGACGTTCGAACTTACGGGTGCGCACACTGGTCTGCTCCAGCGCGTTGATACGGTCCCGCAGTTGCGCGGCTTTTTCGTAGTCGCGGCTTTCGGCCGCGGCCTGCATCTGATCTTTCAGCTCGGTGAGCCATTCCTTTGTTTTGCCATCGAGAAAGGCGCAGGCGGCATCCACGCGTGTGAGATAGTCGGCTTGGCTCAGCTCGTTGGGGTGCTGGTAGATCTCGGCGCGGGCGTCGTCATACAGTCGCCATTGATCGGTCTCTATTTTGATGGGACTGGCGTCGCTGAGCAGGATGCCGAATTTTTTACGCAGGGCAGCGAGGGTTTGGCGTAAGTGAGTGGAGTGGGCGAAGGGGCCGTAGTAGCGTGATTTGCTGTCGGTGCGGTTACGAGTCAATCGGAAGCGTGGCAGTGGCTCGCGGCGATCGACGCGAACCAGTAGGAAGCGCTTATCGTCGGTAAAGTCGGTGTTGTAGCGCGGCTTGTATTTTTTGATCAGCTGCCCTTCGAGCAGGAGTGCTTCGGTCTCGGATTTGACGACGATCAAGTCGAAGTCGACGATCAGGTCGATCATGGCGCGCACCTTCGGCTGCGAGACGAGCAGCTTGCGCGACGCTTGGAAGTAGGTGGAGACACGCTTCTTCAGGTCCTTGGCTTTGCCCACGTAGATCGTTTGCCCAAGGCGGTCTTTCATCAGATAGACCCCCGGCTTGCGCGGCAGCCGTCGAACTTTTTCTTTTAGATTTGTGTGTTCTGCCTTTGGCATTTGTAATGATTCCGTTATAACTCTCCTGACTTGCCTATATGTAGAGGTAATTTGCCGCGCTGTCTAGCGGCCTGTTTATGTCAAAGCCACTTTCAGTCGAAGTCATCAATTTTGGAGACGAGCTCCTCGTCGGTATCCGCGAAAATACGCATCTCACTTATTTGGGCGAGCAGTTGGCGCATCATGGCGTCTCAATTACTCGCAGTCGGGTAATCATGGATGATGTGGGCGAAATTAAGCGTGGCTTTCTGCAAGCCTGGGAGCATGCGGATCTGGTGATTACTACCGGCGGGCTAGGGCCGACGGCGGATGATCTAACCCGAGAGACGATTGCCGAAGTGCTGGGCGTCGAGCTGGAGTTTGATCCTGAGATTGAGGCGACGATCAAGGATCGATTCGCAGTGATGGAGTGTGAGATGGCGGCGCACCATGTGAAGCAGTGTTATTGCTTCAAGGGCGGAGAGGCCTTGCATAATGAGCGAGGCACGGCACCAGGGCTAATTTACAAGCAGGGGGAGAAATTTTTAATTATGTTGCCGGGGCCGACGCATGAGTTGGAGCCGATGTTTGAGAAGCAAGTGCTGCCGCGGTTACGGCAGGATGGGCTGATCGGTGAGGGCGATGCTTATGTGCAGGTGCGCACCTGCGGGCTAGGCGAATCGGCGGTGGAGCAGATGATGCAGCCGATCATTGAGCGGCACTCAGCAGTGGCCGTCGCATATTGTGTGCACTACGGAATGGTGGATGTGCGCTTGGCTTGCCGCGATGGTTCGCTGCAGCTGGCTGAACTGAAGTTGATTGCGCAAGAGGCACGGCAGATCTTCGGACCGGACTTCGTATGTTTTGGTCATTGTTCACTTGCTCAGGTGGTGTATCACGAATTGCGCGCATTGGATCGAACTTTGGCCATCGCCGAATCCTGCACGGGCGGCTCATTAGCGGACGCGTTTACGAATATTGCCGGAGCCTCAACGGTCTTCGCGGGTGGAGTGGTTTGTTATACGGATGATGTGAAGGTCACTCTTCTAGGCGTGCCGGAGTCGCTTATTAAGCAACACGGGGCAGTGAGTCCCGAGTGTGCAGTAGCACTGGCATCCGGAGCGTCAGAGCGTTTATCAGCAGATTATGGGCTGAGTGTGACTGGCTTTGCTGGGCCAGATGGGGGCAATGACAAGCACCCAGTCGGCACGATTCATTTCGGATATAACTCACCTGTGGGCGTGTGGTGCAAGACGGTGCATTACACCGGTGGGCGGCTCGATGTGAAGGCGCGAGCAGTTCAAACGGCGCTGGATTGGATGCGGCGTAAGCTGCGGAAGTACAAGCTGGAGGAGTTCCTGAGTGCTGAAAGGGGTCGCTAGGGATTAATTAATTGCGTGCCTGACTTCCGCGTTGCGTTGTTTACTGGAGTAGGCACATTGATTAGTTCCTTTTTATCACTCCTCCATTAATACGGTGCGGCCGTATGAGTCATGTCAGCGAAAGCCTTCACATTTATCTGCGGCGACGACGATTATCTTGTTTCTGAACGAGGTAAGGAGTGGTTTGCCGAGCAGACCAAAGACATCGCGGACGACCTGTCCAAAGAAGTGGTGGATGGGCGTGCCGGCAATGTCGCTGAGGTGGAAGATGCGATCAACCGCTTCACTAGCGCGGTGCAGACACTTTCCCTGTTCGGCGACCGCAAGGTGGTGTGGCTGAAGGATGTCAATTTCATGGCCAATAGCCAGACCGGCAAAGCGCAAGGCACGCTCGATTTACTGGATAATTTGAAGGCGGTGCTAGAGACGCTCGATTCGGCACAGGTCGGGGTATTAATTACTGCACAGCCGGTATATAAAGTGCGTAGCTTCTATAAGTGGTGTCAGAAAAATTCTGATTTTACGGCACTGGCAGTGGATAAAAATGCGGCGGTAATGTATGCCCGTATGATTCAGGATGAGTGCGAGCAAGCTGGCGTGAGCATTGCGCGCGATGCGGTGCAGCTCTTGATCGGTAAGGTCAATGGCAACTCGCGCCTGATCGTGGCGGAGACCCGTAAGCTTGCGACCTTCGTGGCTGATACTGGCGAGCAGATTAGCGAACGTTTAGTGGCCGATCTTGTGCCGAATTTTGGTGATGCCGATTTTTTCGAAGCTGCGGATGCCTTTTATTCGTTGAAGCTCGATTGGACGCTACAAGCACTTCGTCGCCATTTCTTTACCAATAGCGAATCGCGCCCACTGCTGGGTAGCTTGCAATCGCGCAACCGCTTGCTGATTCAGCTGCGGGTGCTACTCGATGCTGGAGCGATTCGTCTGGGTGGGCGTGGGATCGCCAAGTCCGAGCTCGAAGCGGCGGCCCGCACCTATGCGCACCATTTCGGCGATAGCGAAGAAAAGAGTAACCTCAACGTCTTTACTCAGAACCCGTGGTATTTGGGTAATTTAGCGGTCACCGCCAGTAAGGTGCCGTTAAAAAAGCTCATCCAATTTCAGATCGCCTTTGCTGAAGCATTTGAAGGTATACTCGAGCGTCCCAACGAACAAGAAGAAGTGTGCCGTGAGTTGGCAATCAAGTCCTTAAGCTAATTATTATGAAACGTTTCTGTATTCTCCTGTCTCTAGTGCTATTGTTCCTGTCTGGCTGCAATAGTCTCCCTGATCCACATATTTGCCCCACGGTCGCGGCGCCAGGTGGGCAAGGCAATGTGAAGGTCGAGATTCTCGCTGAATCTGATTCGTCGTGGGACGGCGCGAAGCTCCCCAGTTACCCGACCGAAGCAGCACAGATCAGTGTGGTCAAGTTCACGATCCCGCCGCACTCAAAGTTAAAGTGGCATAAGCATCCGTCAATGAACGCGGGCTATATGATCAGTGGAGAGATTCTGGTGACGGCCGAAGATGGCCAGACGCAAGTCGTTAAGGCAGGCGAGGGCCTGATCGAGACAGTCAATACGTGGCATTATGGTCGTAACGATTCTGATATACCCGCTGAGATTGTGGTGGTTTATTCGGGCGTAAAAGATCGGGCGTTGGCGATTATTAGAGATACGCAATAGAATCTCAGCCCAGTGAACGCGATTTTCCTACCCCTTGCGCTCGGATTTTCTGCACTCGCGCTGTGGATGCCGGAGTGGTTCATCCCGACACAACCGGCGATCCGTTACCTGCTGGGGCTAATTATGTTTGGCATGGGCATGACGCTTACTATAGGTGACTTTATCGGAGTGATTAAGCGCTGGCGCTTGGTCGTGGTCGGCTTGTTGGCTCAATATGCGATTATGCCTTTATTGGCCCTCGGCATTACTTTGGCGCTAGGACTGCCGAAGGAAATCGTGGTCGGATTCGTGCTGCTAGGGGCATGCCCAGGTGGCACCGCTTCGAACGTGGTAACGTATTTGGCGAAGGGCAATGTTGCGCTCTCGGTTTCCATGACTTTGGTTTCGACGCTTCTGGCCCCAGTATTGACGCCCTGGATTACATGGCTGCTGGCGAGTCACAAAGTTGCGATTGATGCGGTTTCCATGATGCAGACGATTCTGTGGATTGTCGCGCTGCCGTTGGCGGTCGGTTTGATCATTCGTCTAGTTGCGAGTAAGCTGGTGCTACGCACTCTAAAATGGCTGCCGCTCTTTTCGATGGTGTTGATTGCATGGGTGATTGCCATTGTGATGGCGTTAAATCGAGAGCGCATTCTAGAATTCCCGCAATGGATTTTGTTGGCGGTGGTGTTACATAACTTGCTTGGGCTAGGGATTGGTTATGGCATCGCACGCTACTTTACATCTAACCAAGCGGATTGCCGAACGATTGCGATCGAAGTGGGGATGCAAAACTCGGGGCTGGCGGTCGCTCTCGCGACGAAATATCTGCCTGCTGCTGCGGCTTTACCAGCTGCCTTGTTTAGCTTATGGCATAACCTCTCGGGCGCTGCGTTTGCTTCGGTCTGCGGGGGGCGACGGTCTTGAGGCACGGCACTGACGAGTATATCTGTCGATTGCTCAGCGCATCTACAGGGGCGCATTCGGTGTGGCTGAGCTAGCTTGATTGGTTGATGCACTGCTGCAGATCAGCACTGCAAACGCGGGTTGGCCGATCTTCTTGCTTTTTTGGTCGCATGGGGGGGCGAGAGCTGTATTTTCTTTCGTTTTCTCAAATTCAAGAAGCTATGGAAAACATACCAAATGTATTAGCGGGGCGCTACGCCTCGAAGGCGATGTGCGCAGTCTGGAGCGCGGAAGGGCGTATCAAATTGGAGCGTGATTACTGGATCGCCGTGCTGCGTGCGCAGAAGGAACTGGGCCTAGACATTCCTCAACAAGCGATCGATGCTTATGAGCGCGTAAAGGGGGAGATTAATCTCGACTCCATTAACGAGCGCGAAGCGATCACTCGCCACGATGTGAAGGCGCGGATCGAAGAATTTTGTGACCTTGCTGGGCACGAGCACATCCATAAAGGGCTGACTAGTCGTGACTTGACTGAAAATGTCGAGCAGTTGCAAATCATCCAAGCCCTGGAAGTCGTGCGTAACAAAGCCGTTGCGGCCTTGCTTACATTGGCCAATCGCGCGGAGGAGTGGAAGTCACTGGTAATCACCGCCCGCACACACAACGTGCCCGCGCAGCCGACGACTTTCGGCAAGCGCCTCGCGATGTTTGGTGAAGATCTGCTCCTCGCAGTTCGCGAACTCGACCGTATTATCGCCAACTATCCAGTCCGTGGCCTCAAGGGGCCAGTCGGCACACAGATGGATCTGCTCACACTGTTCGACGGTGATGCCTCTAAGGTCGCATCACTCGAAGGCAGCATTCTTGACCACCTCGGTGTCGGCGCGTCGCTCGATACTGTCGGTCAGGTTTACCCGCGTGGGCTGGACTTCGAAGTCGTTTCGATCTTTGTCCGTCTCGCATCTGGTCCCTCCAGTTTTGCTAAGACACTGCGCATCATGGCGGGGCATGAACTTGCCAGTGAAGGGTTCGCGAAGGGCCAAGTCGGATCCTCTGCGATGCCGCACAAGATGAATAGCCGCAGCTGTGAGCGTATTAATGGATTTGGGGTCATTCTTAAGGGCTACCTCACGATGGCAGGCGAGCTCGCCGGCGATCAATGGAACGAGGGCGATGTCTCTTGCTCCGTGGTGCGTCGCGTATTCCTTCCGGACAGCTTCTTTGCGATTGATGGTCTGATCGATACCTTCATTACGATCCTCAATCAGATGGAAGTTTACCCGGCTGTGATCGACCAAGAGAATCAACGCTATGGGCCATTCCTCGCCACGACCACCGTCTTAATGGAGGCAGTCAAAGCTGGTGCAGGCCGTGAAGAGGCCCATGAAGCGATCAAGGAGCACGCGGTGCAGACTGTTCGCGACTTGCGTGCTGGCAAGATCACCAGCAACGATCTGGTCGCCCGCCTCGGGGCTGATTCCCGCCTCGGCCTTTCTGAAGCGGAGCTCGCTGAAATGATGGGCCGCGCTCAAGCGATGACTGGATTGGCGACTACGCAGGTCGAGAACTTCTGCGCGACAGTTCGCGAAGAAGCACAAAACTTCCCAGATGCGGCCAACTATACGCCAGGCGCGATTCTTTAAGTATTGCGTTCACTGCGGCCGAAATTACACACAATACAACTTTTAAATTAACAGAGAATAATTACCTATGTCAGAAGAACTCGAAGGAAATTGCCTCGTCGCCCAATCCGGTGGCCCAACATCCGTCATTAACGCCAGCCTCGCGGGTGTCGTTGCCGAAGCGCTCAACCACGAGTGTATCGAAGAAATTTATGGTGGCGTAAACGGCGTGCTGGGCATCTTGAACGAGCAACTCGTCGATCTTGCTGCAGAGACTCAGCAAACGATCCGCGCTCTGCGTCACACACCTGGCGCAGCACTCGGCACTTGTCGCTTTAAGCTCAAGAGCCAACAGGACTACGACCGTGTGCTGCAAGTCTTCGAGGCCCACAACATCCGCTACTTCTTCTACGCTGGTGGTAACGACTCTCAAGACACTGCGGACAAGATCTCCAAGCTCGCTCAAGAACGTGGCTATGATCTCCGCGTGATTGGTATCCCAAAAACAATCGACAACGACCTCGTCACCACAGACCACACCCCAGGTTACGGTAGCGTGATCAAATACATTGCGACGACTGTTAAAGAAATCGCCTGCGATAATGCAGCGATGGGCCAATACGACCTGGTGCAAATCATCGAAGTCATGGGCCGTAATGCAGGTTGGATCGCAGCCGGTGCCGCCCTTGCCAAGAGCCGTGACGAGCCAAATGCGGCTCCACACCTAATCTATCTTCCAGAAGTTGCGTTCTCGGCAGAGAAATTCATCTCTGATGTACAGCACGTGCTGCAAAAGGAGAAGTACTGCGTGGTCGTCGTGGGCGAAGGCCTCGTCGATGCGGATGGTAATTTTGTCTCCACTGCAAGTGCCAGTGCTGATGCATTTGGGCATTCCCAACTCGGTGGCGCCGGTGAATACCTCCGCGGCCTAGTTGAAGAAACACTGCAAATTAAGGCACGTGCGGTTTCCCTTGGTATGGCACAACGCGCAGCGGTTCACTGCTCCTCGCAAACAGATAACGACGAAGCGTACCTAGCAGGTCAAGCGGCTGTCGAAGCTGCGATCGCAGGTGAGACCGACAAGATGGTCACACTCGTTCGCGGAGATGGTGAAACCTACACGTGCGAGACAGGCCTCACGCCCCTTGCCGAAATCGCCAACGGCGTAAAGAAGCTTCCAGAGAGTTGGATCAACGAAGACGGTGTCAGCATGAACTACAACTTCTATAAGTATGCCTTGCCGCTCATTCAGGGTGAGGTGAAGGTGCCGTTTGAAAATGGCGTGCCGGTCCTTGCCAAGCTTAAGATGGTGAAGATTCCTCGTAAGCTCGGTGCCCACAGCTTCGAGTAAGCCTAAGCGAAAGTCATTTCAAAAAGCCCCGTTCGGTTATCGAACGGGGCTTTTTTGTGGCAATCGAAGCCAGCACTCCTGTCACTTTATTGAGTCCAGACTCCGCCTGACTCCGCTACATCTTGCCTTTAGTATAGGAGATCAACTGCCGTGCAATCGGAATGCGGCGGTAGACGATGTCGGTCGGGTCCCAATAGTCCTGATGAAAGATGACTTTGCCTTCACTATTATAGCGTATGTGCGACATCCCAATCGATTCTTCCCACGTGCCTGTTGGCGTACTTTTAAAGTCTAGGCGCATGGTCCAGTCGATGTAGAACTCGCCACCGCTACGAATCACGCGGTTGAAGATAAACTCGGCAGCAGTGAGCGGTTCGAGACCGTGAAGCATATAGTCGCGAATCTCTTCTGGGCGAGAGAACTGTTTAAACGCGTCTCGAAAATACACCTCTTTCGCATACACCTCGGTGGTCTTGCTGCTTAAGTTTTCGTGCGTGTAGTTGGTGAATAGATCTTCGATGCCAGCCAGCATGACCGCTTCTTCGGCTGATCCCGCGGTTGGTAGCTGGTAGAGGGATGGGCTCGAGCGCTCGAGCGCAGCCTTATAGTCGCTGTCCGGGACGGTTTGAGTGTGCATATCGTTTGGTGAGTTTTTGCAGGCAGTCATTGCAAGTAACGCACAAAGACTGCTAATGATGTATAGATTGCGATGTTTCATTGGGAGAATAAAACGAGCAAAGTCAGGATTCATTACAAATAATTCAGGCTACTGTAAGTTTTCAGTGATAATTTCGTATATTAAAGCTTATCTATACCTATGCCGAATTCAGTGACGTCCCCGATACCATCCGATAAACCGCTAAAGATCGCAGTCGTTGGTTGCGGCGTCGCTGGGCTGACTGCGGCATGGCTGCTCAACCGTAAGCACGAGGTGCATCTGTTTGAGAAAAATGATTATGCAGGCGGACATACGCGCACCTTGCGGGTTCCTGCTGGTGCCGATGCAGGCGTCGCCGTGGATACTGGATTCATTGTGATGAATCACCGCAACTATCCACACTTTACAGAGGTCCTGCGGCAACTGGGAGTAGAGCTGGCTGATAGTTCGATGACTTTCAGCTATTATGATCGGGCGAGTGATTACGGCTATTCTGGCAATACGCTGGGCGCCCTATTCCCTAAGCTCAGCTATCTATTCAAGCCTCAACACCTGAGCTTGCTGAAAGACCTGTGGCGCTTTGCTCGGATTGGTTCCCGCGACCTCAAGTCTGGTTACCTCGAAGGGAAGACCTTAGGGGAGTACTTCAAATTGAGGCGCTTTGGTTCTGCGTTCCTAAATAATTATCTCTATCCGATGGGAGCCGCCATTTGGTCCTCGCCTGTAGCGAAAATGGCAGATTTCCCCGCCCAGCCGTATTTGCACTTTTTAGAGAACCATGGGCTGTTGCGCTTGACCAACCGACCGCAGTGGAAATTTGTCGCGGGAGGCAGTCGCACTTATGTTGAGGCCATGCTGCGTGACTTCCCGCGCGCGCCGGCATTGTCCACCCCGCCGCAGAGTATACGCCGCACTGAATCTGGGGTGCTGTTACAGATGCCCGACGGCCAGGAGCAACACTTTGATCATGTGGTGATCGGTGCGCATGCAGATGAAGCACTGCAATTGCTGGCAGACCCGAGTGACTCCGAGCGTGAGCGTCTCGGCCCGTGGCGCTATCAGCCAAACACTGTAGTACTGCACACCAGCCTGACCCACTTGCCGCCGAATCCGAAGCTGTGGTCGTCTTGGAACTTCATCCGTGAATCTGCGCACGATGATACTTCGCAGCCTGTATCGGTCAGTTATTATATGAATCGCTTACAGAATTTAAAGACGCGGCACGACTACGTGGTCACTTTGAACTCGAGTGAAGCAATCCCTGAGGCGCATGTGATTAATCGTACGACCCTCATGCACCCGCTTTATTCGTTTGATAGCATGGCAACACAGCCTAAGTTAGTGGCAATGAATGGGCAGCGTAATACATGGTTCTGCGGTAGCTATTTCGGCTATGGCTTCCATGAAGATGCAGTAAAGTCCGCGGTCGAAGTTGCGCAGCGCTTTGGAATCAAATTGTGAGTTGGAAGTCGCAGATCTACCGGGGTCAAGTGATCCATCAGCGCATGGGGCCAGTCGCGCATGCCTTTACTTATCCAGTTTCTTTCTTTGCCTTCGACCCCAAAGAGCTATCTTCCATTGCCGAGCAATGCGGGCTCTTTGGCTATAATCAGCCCAACATCCTGCGTCTAAACGATTGTGATTACTTGCACGGTGAGGATCGTCCAATTGGAGAGCAGGTTGATGCGTTGCTCGGGCCAGAGCGCGCTGGGCAAGTCACACGCATCATTACTTCGCCGCGCTATTTTAACTATGCGTTTAATCCGGTTAATTTCCATCTCCGTATGCAAGGTGCGCAGTTGATTAGTGTGGTGGCCGAGGTGAACAATACCTTCGGCGATCGGCATGTGTACGTTTTGCCAGATCTCGAGCCCGGAGAGCGCGCCAATACATGGCTCGCACAATGCCCGAAAGCGTTTCATGTCTCGCCCTTTAATGATAGATCTGGCGATTATCATTTCACCTTCCGGATCGAGGAGGATGAAATTTATTTACGAGTGGATTTGTATCGTGACGGTGCATGTGTGTTGAAAACATGGATACAAGGGTGTTGCGTGCCTCTCAATGCAGCCAACATCATTCGCTATGCGCTGCTGCATCCTTTCGATACGGCACTCAATAGTATGCCGCGGATCATTTGGCAGGCAGCTCAGCTTTATTATAAAAAAAAGCTTCAGGTATACCAGCGCCCGCCGCCGTGTTCACCGCAGACCTTGATCGATCGTGATGCGCAAGCAGAGCCGCATTCGATTATTTAAGTTTCTTTGCCAGGGCCGAGTTCCGCCTAGGCACGCGCACTAATCTAACGCGCACGACGCGGAACTTCTTCGTCGGGGTTCTGCGATCCTTCAGATCGGAAGAAACGCGGCGTCTCGTCTTCAGCGTTACTGGACATTCAGATTTTAAACGTTTGTTGACTTGCATTAGGCTAGCGATGATCGTGACCAAATCACTGTAGATAGAAGTCAGCCGAAAGTCGAGATTGCACCACCTGAGACGTGGGTGGATCGCTATGGCAATTACTTATACGCCTACGCAATGTCGCGCCTGCGTAATGCCGATGCCGCTGCTGATTGTGTGCAAGATACCTTTCTCGCCGGCATTAAAGCCCTTGAGCGCTTCGATGGCAGTCGTGACATCAAGTTCTGGTTGCGTGGGATCATGCGCAACAAGATCGTCGATCAGATCCGCAAGTCGATTAAGGAGAACAAGGTCGACATCGACAATGAGGATGAGACCTTGCTGGAGAGCTTCTGGTTTAAATATAGCGGGATCGCCACGACTAATCCGGACCCTTGGCAATTCAATCCGCGTAAGGCCTATGATAATACCGAATTTTGGGACGTGTTTAATGTCTGTATTGATAAAGTTAAACAGCCGGCCCGTCAGGCATTTGTGCTGCGCATGCTCGAAGACATGGAAACTGAGGAAGTTTGTAAGGTCATGGACATAACTCCGAATTATTTATGGGTTCTATTGCACCGCGCGCGCCAACAGCTCAAGGTGGCGCTCGAGGAAAAATGGACCGGAAAAGATGTTAAGTAATTTTATTTTCTAATGTTTACCTGCAAACAAGTCTCTCATTCATTATCCAAAGAGGATTATGCGAAGCTCTCTCCCGCGAAGAGGTTCTTTCTTCAGTTGCATGTGAAACTCTGCATTTTTTGCGGAAAATTCAATCGACAAGTCATGGATGGCCAAGACATGTGCCGTCACTTCAAACAATATGAGGCCACGAATTGTCAGTGCGCGCCAGAGTTACAAGAGGGCCAGAAAGACGAGTTGAAGGCGCTGCTTGCCGCGCAGTCGGCAAAGAGCTCAAAAAACTGAGGGCGGGTGCGCCGTCAAAGGTAGACGCCTACGCCTAGCCTGCACGCTCTAGCACGATATGCTGCACATCAATCAGCTCTGTTCTAAAGCCAGCTTCGCAGTAACTGAAGTAGTAATTCCATTTGCGGCAGAACTCGGCATCGAATCCGAGTGACTGCACGGTCTCTTGGTGTGCATTAAACGCATCGGTCCAGCGCTTGAGCGTCTCGGCATAATCGTGACCAAACGAATCCATTTGTAGGACTTGCATGCCGCCGGCGTTGGCCACATGGGCTCGGATCGCTCCGGGAGAAGGCAGATGGCCGCCGGGAAAAATGTATTTCTGTATCCAGTCGCAACTGCGGCAATAGCGCTCGTAGCGTTCGTCAGGAATAGTGATGCCCTGTAGTACAGCCTTCGCGCCCGGCTTGAGTGATTGCTGAATGATCTTAAAATAGCTGTCCAAGTATTCCTGTCCCACCGCTTCGATCATCTCGCAGGAAAGCACGGCATCATACTGCCCGACCAGGCTCCGATAATCTTGTAGTGCGATCTCGACCCGATCTGATACGCCCGCTTGTTCGAAGCAGTTGTTGGCATATGCAAACTGTTCCTCCGAGAGAGTGATCGTCTTTACGCTGCAGCCACGCTCAGCCGCCCGCCTTGCCAATGCGCCCCAGCCAGAGCCGATCTCTAGCACTTGGTCGCCTGGTTTGACGCCTGCTAAATCAAGCATGCGGTCAATTTTGTTCAGCTGCGCTTGCTCGAGTGTGTCTTCATCACTCAAGAACCGTGCACTGGAATATGTCATCGTGGGGTCTAGGAATGTTGCATAGAAGGCATTGCTCAAGTCGTAGTGCTCTTGGATATTCTCGCGGCTTTGCTGCATGGTGTTGCGCCGCGCACGATGATATAGCTGATTCATCTTCTTCGCTAAAATGGAGAAGCCATATTGCACGCGGCCGAGCTCTTTTTGATTTTTTGCTAATAGCGTGAGTAGCCCACTGAGGTCGGAAGTCGTCCACAGACCGGCGACGTAGGCTTCGCCTAAGCCGACACTGCCACCCGAAAATACTTTCCTAAAAAAGGCGGGTCGCTGGATCCGCAGTTCAATCGGAGGAAAGTCGGGATCGCCACTCTGGGCGCATGCGCCACTTGGAAAGTAGATACGTAAGCAGCCTTGGTGTAGATTGCCCAGCGCCCGCAGGAAGAGTCGCTCCAGCAGCAGTGGGCGTGGGCGATTGCCAACTGGTGAAGCATCGTTTAGGGTTGATCCGGCTGATGGGGTTTCCATGGAAAAAAAGTGTTGGTAGTTAGCTGGTAGCGCTGGTAGGCCGCACCGCGGGAGAGCAGGGAGGAGCGTTCCGCGTGCGGAACGCCAGTAAGGTAGCGCAGAAAGAGGTAGATACAGGCAGGCCCCAATAATGTAAACGCCCATTGGCTCGAATGGACTGCGAAGACGACATACGCCCACCAGTGCAGCCATTCAAAAAAATAATTTGGGTGCCTAGAGTAGCGCCATAGACCTTGCTGGCAAACCTGCCCTTGGTTGGCCGCCGCGGCACGGAAATTTGCCAGCTGCCGATCTGCGACATGCTCACCAACAAGAGCGCACAAGGCGATCGCGATGCCAAGCCAGTCGAACAGTCCCCACGGAGCATCGATGGCTGTCATGGCGATACTGATGGGACACATGAATAAGGTGACAAGCAGTACCTGTAACAGAAATAGCGGATAGTAATTGCGCCGCGCGTGCTGACCCCAATGCGCAGTCAGGTAGGCGTAGCGCGGGTCTTCTTTACCGCTCAGTACACGGTTGCGGATGAGATACGTTGAGAGTCGCCCAGACCAAACTAATAGCACCACCAACACCACGTAGCTGCGCAGTGTGGGTTCCGCCATGTGCGCAAGATACCCAATCGCAGCAATGCCGAGGCCCGCTGTCCAGACCACATCAACCAGCGCCATCAGATGAATCCGCCAGGCGAGCAGGTAGGTGAGTGTCGCCGCAACGAAGCCAATACTGAGCAGTGCCAACCAGTAATTACTCAACGCGTCCTCCTTCGGTCGGGCGTTGCTCCGCTTCAGCATAGACTGCCTCTGGGTAGACTTTCAGGTCCCAGACCAGTCCCAGCTTTTCGAGCCCGCGCAACAACAGATACGATAGGTCGAACTCCCACCAATACATGCCCTGTCGCGCAGACAGTGGCCAGCGATGATGGTTGTTGTGCCAGCCTTCGCCAAAAGTGAGTAGGGCGATCCAAAAGCTGTTGCGGCTTTCGTCGTCGTTATCAAAGCGCTTATTGCCGATGATGTGTGTGACTGAATTGACGCAGAAGGTGACGTGGTAAACTAAAATAGTGCTCAGAAAGAAGCCCCACATAACCATTTGCATGCCACTGGTGCCGAGTCCCGGATAATATACGTTCAGCCCTGCGCCGATTACGTAAAGTAGACCAATTAATGAGGCGACCGGTAAAATGTGAAAGCGATCGATGAAGCGTAACTCAGGATATTTGCTCAAATCCTTGATGCGATCGTGCTGAATCGTTCCATAGGCGCGGCACAGTATCCAGCCGATGTGAGCCCAAAAGGCATCTTTGATCACAGGCGAGTGAATGTCTTCTGGCTTGTCGGAGTGCTGATGATGATGGCGGTGGTTGGCTGCCCACCACATGGGGCCAAGTTGAGCCGCCGATGTGCCGACCCAAGCCATAATAAATTGAAAGACGCGGCTTGTTTTGAACGAGCGGTGCGAAAAGTATCGATGGAAGCCAGCCGTCAGCGCGAACACACGCACCACGTAGGTGATCAACAGGGCAATCACTGCGGCCCAACTAAAGCCCGTAAACAATGCGCCAAGCGCCAACAGGTGCATGATAAAGATCGGCGACGAAGCCATCAGCAAGCGGTTGTCTTCATCTTTTGCGGCGTGTTTTATGATTTTACTCAGCTTTTTCATATCGATTGACAAAAATGAACGAAAGGGACTGTCGAACCTTACAGGGATATTGTGAGTAAGTTGTTACAGTCTTCGGCCGATAGGTGTCAATAATGGCCAAAATACATCAACTCACCCGCGAACATATTATCAATACTGATATGGCGACCGCTTGGGATTTTCTCAGTTCTCCCAAGAACCTCGACACGATTACTCCAGATGACATGCCGTTTGAGATCATCACGGATGTGCCAGATAAGATGTATAATGGGCTATTGATTGAATATCGCGTCGGCATTCCGATCCTCGGCAGCCAGACATGGTTAACTGAGATCAAGTATATCCGAGAGGGGCATTCGTTTGTCGATGAGCAACGCATCGGGCCCTATAAGCTTTGGTTGCACTACCACGAAATTACCAGCCATCCCGAAGGCGTACGATTCATCGATCGCGTCAATTATGTGATGCCTTGCGGGCCCTTTGGGCAACTGGCACACCTGCTGTACGTTAAGAAGCAACTCAAGCATGTGTTCGATTATCGCGATGTCGCGATGCGCGCAAACTTGTAGAGGGTGAGCGCGTCAGTGGCTGTCGGCATGACTGCCGTCGGGACGGCACCGCCCTCGCGGACTTTTTGACCTGTAGGTACCACTGGAGGGAACTGCACCTGTGGTGTTCCAGCTATCACTGAAGGTAAACACGCCTATGGTGATCTAGGTATCACTGAAGGTAAACACGCCTATGGTGTTCTAGGTATCACTGGAGGGAAACGCTCCGTCGTTTCCAAACGTCGGATTGGCGGAACGTCAGATTGGCGGGCAAACCATCGGTGGAAACGACGGAGCGATTCCCTCCAGCGTTCGTGCGTCGGATTGGTGGCCTTGAACCACCAGTGCAAACGGCGGAGCGTTGGCTCGGAGCGTGTCGCAGCGCGCGGAACCCTCCAAGGATTAGTCATGCCAGAGGAGAGGATTCATTTCGCCCTGATAGGGCCATTTTCTCGCATGTTCTAGAAGCTTATGGCGGACGGGGTTGTTGCTCACATAGGCCCACTTTGCGCTGTAGCTGTCACCTTTTCGTAGTTGTGTGTCCCATGCATCGATTTGCCAAATGGGATGTTCACTCGGATCAGGCCAGACCTTCGAGGCACTCGATTTCCAGAATGCGGTCCAGCGCTTGATCGACAGGTGGTCATATCTCGCGGGCGAACAAAACAGATGAATATGATCTGGCATAATCACGTAGCGACCGACGACCCAATGATCGGCACCTTGCCATGCGTAGCGGATGAGCTGATGGACAGACTCGTTGGCTAGAATCCTCTTTCGCTTGTTAGTGCAGACCGTAAGAAAGATGATGTTCGAGCGATTTCCTATATCGTAAACAGGCTGCTGCGCTGGCTGTTTGCGATCATGATACTCCATTTCTTATGAGTATGCATGCCTAACGCTAGAGGGCAATGCGGCTATGCTGTTCTAGCTATTGCTGGAGGGAAACGCT
>JAFMHF010000022.1 GCA_017854655.1 Puniceicoccaceae bacterium
AAGAAAGCTGTTAAAAAAGAAACACCAGCTAAAGAAGAGACGGATGCATAGTCCCCTTTAGAATCACATTCTTTCAAAAGCCCGTCCGACTGGACGGGCTTTTTTTGATTAAAGGCCAAGTGGCTTGGCGCGCCGGATGCCAATCCTCGATCTCATTGCGGTGGTAATTGCGTGTGTCCTGACACCCCAGTTGGGGCCGTAAGTGTAATGGACAAACCAAAAAGCGCGGACTACATAAAGCCGCGCTTTTGTGGTCAAAGCTGTGCGTGTCGCGCGCGGTTTACTTGCCGAACAAGCCTTTGATGCTGTCGGTTGCTTTTCCGAGGGCACCCTCACCTTGTTCGAGTACGCCTTTGCCGCCTTCACCGATAAAGTCACCTGCACCTGCAATGGCGGGGCCGATTGATTTGAGCACTTCTGTGAGGATGAGGTCGATAACTTCGGCCATGCTCTTCTTATTGCCGTCTTCGCCGATGTTGGTCATCTCGATACGTGGGAGTGGTACGGTGGTACCCGCACCCATCAGACCAACGAAGATAGTGCCGTCTTCGATGACGAGTTGCTTGATGACTACTTGCGTCGAGGAGCTGGCTTCTGCTGGCGCCGCTTCTGTAGCCTTGGGTGCGTTTTCATCTGCACTGCCAGTGAAGGCGTCAATATTTGCCATCAGAGCTTTGATGTTGGAGCTCATCAGCGTCTTTTCATAGCTAATTTCAGGCTTCTGGATGATGATCTTGTTAATGATGATCTTATCGCTGAAGACGGTACTAGTATCAATATCGACCTCGATTTGGCCGAGGGCGAAGATGTTTTCGCTCTTGTAGCCATCTGGGTTGCCGACGTAGAGGCCTGTGAGAGTGCCGTTGCCAGAGAGGATGGATAAACTCACATCATCGAGGCGCACCGGAGTCTGAGTGACTTCAGGCCCGTATTTTTCGACACCAGTCTTAATGCTCTTATTTAATACGCTTGAGCCGAAGAAAAAAATCGCAGCCACAGCAGCGACTGCCAGGATTACTAGGAACAGGAATATTTTTTTTATCATATATGTAGATGGCTTTATTAGTTGAATGCGTGTTGAAGAATAGCGCATAATGCCAATATGGCGAGCTTGAAAGCGATAGGAGCTAAGTGGATGCCGTCTGATCTAGTCGATTTCGAACTGGATGAGGGGCTCGCTGCGGTGGCTGTGTTTGATGATTATATCAAAGCGAGTGAGGCGGGGCTAGCTATTTTGGCGATGGGGGAGGCGTATTGGATGATTCTACATGCCGGGCGCTATGTGATTTGTGTCATAGAAAATCGACACGCAGCAGTTAGTGCTGAGCTGGATGCCTGGGCTGCTTTGGAGTCGAAGCGCGGGCGTGGTGCTCGGGTTGAGTATCAGGAATTTGATTTCGGCTGGCTGTCGTTCGTGTTGTATGCTGCGGTTCTGACCGCCTGCTTTGTGTGGCAAGGGCGCGCGGATGTCGTCTCAGTGGGACAGACGGATGCGGTGGCCATGGTGCAAGGCTTGCAGTGGTGGCGAGCGGTGACTGCGCTAACTCTGCACGCGGATGTGGTGCACTTGGTCTCTAATTTGATCTCGGGGATGGGCTTTGCCTTTTTTGTCTGCCGCTTTTTTGGTGCAGCGGCTGGTTGGCTGCTAGTGTTGCTCAGTGGTATCGCAGGAAATGTGCTCAATGCGGTGGTTCATTATCCAGAGGCGCATTACTCGATTGGGGCCTCGACTGCAGTATTTGGGGGATTGGGCTTGTTGACCGGAGTGGGTATTTGGGCTGCGGTTTCGGATCCTGAGCATCGTCTGTCGCTGCCGCGTTGGTTGATTCCCGTCTTCGGTGGGCTGACGTTGTTGGGCTTGTTTGGCGTGGGGGATGGCAATGTGGATGTCGCCGCGCATATCAGCGGGTTTGCGTGTGGTACGGTCTTCGGTGCGCTGGGCGCCTGCGTGCAGCGCTGGTTTTTGGTGTTGCAGCGCTGGTCCATTGCCGTAGGCGCACTATCCCTAGCGTTGCTGGCCTTAGCGTGGTACGCGGCTGGGGTATGGCCCTCAACAGTGGGGTGAGAGTGCAGGAGCTAGTGGTCAGTCGCTGAAGCACTGTAGGACATGAATCGGCGCTCGTGCGCTAATTTTGAGCAACAGCGCTGAAGCGGCCTCTGATTGGTAATGCAGAGCTAACTGGCTTGACCAGGCGCGATACGCCTTCGTCCTCGCTGCTGAATCTCGCAAGATGTGCTTGGCAAAGTGCTTTACCTTCTGTGGAGAACTGGTTAGCTCTGGAATATGAGTAATATAGGTCTCAGTCGACTCGAGGTAGGGCGTCAATCAATGCAGGCGGAGGCTGCAGCAATCCAAATTGCGGCAGAACGTTTGGATGGTGCCTTTGAGCGCGCATTGGATTTGATCTTAGAGTCCGGCAGTAAGTTGGTGATTTGTGGCATCGGTAAGTCTGGCCACATCGGCACGAAACTGGCGGCGACATTGTCGAGTTGCGGCATCCCTTCAGTGTTCTTGCATGCGGCTGAAGCCATTCATGGTGATCTCGGTGTGTATCAGCCAGGCGATCCGACGATTGTGTTGTCGAAGAGTGGCAGCACGGCGGAGGTGTTGCGCTTGATGCCGATGTTTAAAAAACTTAAGTCTCCAGTGATTGCGATTGTCGGCAATATGGATTCTCCGATCGCGGCGGCGGCCGATGTGGTGTTGGATGGCAGTGTCGAGCGTGAGGCTGATCCGCTGAATTTGATGCCGACGTCCAGCTCGACGGTGAGCTTGGCGATTGGCGATGCCCTCGCCGCGGCGTTGGTTAAAGCGCGTGATTTTACCAAGGAGGAATTTGCAAGTTACCATCCCGGTGGGCAGCTTGGGCGGAATTTGCTGATGACAGTCGGTGATGTGATGCACGTCGCCAATCAAATCGCCTGTGCGCACGCTAAAGAAACGCTGCGCGAAGTGGTGATTCGTATGACCAAGTTTCCATTCGGTGCGGCGTGTATCGTGGATGGCGCGAATGGCTTGGCTGGAATTATTACGGATGGCGACATTCGCCGTATTCTTTCGCAGGAAGGCGATATTCTGAATTTCAAGGTAGGGGATTGCATGACGAAATCGCCGATCTCGACTCATCCGAATGTGCCTCTCGGTGATGCGGTGCGTAAGATGGAAGACCGCAGTTCGCAAATTTCGGTGCTACCCGTCGTGGCTGAGAGCGGCGAGCTGTTGGGTTTGCTGCGTCTGCACGATGCGTACCAACCCAGCTTTTCATAAGGCATTGCTATGGGATCTCCATCTGTTGCGCCTCGTGAGTGGGCAGTTGTTGTAGTTGGTGGCTTGACCTTGGCCTTTACTGCTTGGGGGCTCGGGGGCATGTGGCTCTGGCCGCTACATATTTTATTGGCGGGCGGCTTGTTGACTTGGCTGCTCTCCATCGTGCCGATGTCGCAGCGCTGGAATGGGATGGATGGCGAGCATGGCAATACGCAAAATCTGCTGCGCCTGCTAAAGTTTCCAGTCTTTTGGCTCAGCCTGGCCTTTTTGGTTTATATTACGATTCAGGGGATCAACCCTGCGTGGGAGCAGTTGCGGGATGAAAGGGGCTGGTGGGTCGAAGAAGTGGAGCCTGTGAGTTGGCTCCCTGCTGGAGTCGATACCAGCTATGTGCCGATGAATGCGTTCCGCGTGCTGTCGAGTTTCGCGGCGGCGTTTACTTTGGTCTGGGGGCTGTGGGTCGGTGTGCGGCGCCGTAGCAGTGCGGTGCTCTTGCTGTGGTCATTGGTGATCAGTGGAGTGGTCATGGCGATCGTGGCGATGTTGCAAAAGTTCTCCGGTGCAGATGCGGTGCTATGGACGGTCAAATCACCGAACCCTCATTTCTGGGGCACGTTCTTCTATCGAAATATGGGAGTGGCCTACCTGAACTTGATCATCTGCGGCTGTGGGATGCTGTATTTTTATCATTTTAATCAAGCAGAGCGTCGTGGGCAGAGTGGCGGGCCGCATCTACTGCTTTTTGTGCTTGTGGCAGTGCTGTACACGTCGATTGGTTTGGCGCTTTCGCGCGGCGGGATTCTGTTTGGCGGCGTGATGACCGCTTGTTTTTTCATCGTGGCCGCTGTGCGCGGATTGTTTTCGTCCTCGCTGCGCAATTCGATTTTGTTGAGCTTGCTGATCGGCTCCTTACTCGGCGGTGGCGGCTATATGATCTTTCAATTCGTTGATATCCAAAGAATCGAACAGCGCTTCGGTGACATTGAAGAGACGATTCAGACCGCGGATCAAAGTGACCGAGCAATTACAACCAAAGTGACATGGCAGATGGCGCAAGAGAAGTTATGGCTCGGTTGGGGTGCGGGGTCATGGCGCTACATTTTCCCGATGTATCAAAAGAGCCATCCGGAAATCTTCTATCAAGGCTATCGCGCCCGCGGTGGGTGGTGGGGCCGGAAGATTTATCACTACGCGCACAATGACATTGTGCAGTTTCTCTGTGAGTATGGAATTGTGGGCTGTGGAATATTACTGATGATCTTTGGTTATTGGGTCTGGAACCTACTGTTTCGAGCAGCAGGCAACACCTTAAGCGCTCTGATGCTGCTGGTCGGTTTGAGCACCGCATTTGGGCATGCCTTTGTGGACTTCATCTTCCAGAGTCCAGCCTATTGGCTAGCGCTCAATGGCTTGCTCTGTGTCAGCGTGAAACTGCTCTCACTGCATCGTGAGCGCGTCTATCGCTGAAGCAGCAGCTAGGATAAGAACCGCGCCGTCAGTTGCTCGATAATAGTGTCGCGTGCCTCTTCGACAGTATCGACCACTTTAAATAAATCTAGGTCTGCGGGTGAGATCGTGCCCCATTCGATCAGTGACTCAAAGTTGACCACGCTGTTCCAAAACTCACTGCCAAAGAGTACGATTGGGGGCACTGTAGAGACTTTACCAGTCTGCACCAGTGTGAGTGTTTCGAACAGTTCGTCCATGGTGCCAAATCCACCGGGGAAGGCGACCAGCGCCTTGGCCAGTAACACAAACCAGTATTTACGTACGAAGAAATAGTGGAACTCGAATTGTAGCCCATCGGGGATATATTCGTTCACGCCTTGCTCAAAGGGCAGGCTAATGCCGAGGCCGATCGATTTGCCCCCGACATTATGCGCGCCGCGATTGGCGGCTTCCATAATGCCGGGGCCGCCACCAGAGCAGATAATGAAACGACGTTGATCTTTCTCCGGCAGACTCATCGACCATTTGGTGAGTTCTTCGGCGAGTTCGACTGCCATCTGGTAGTAAGGCGCTGCTTTTACTGCGCTTTGTGCGAGCTGCAGCGCGCGCTTCTCGTCAGGGTTGAGATGATCGGGGTCACCGATAGCGGCCTGTACCTCCTCTAGTTTAGCCTGCGCGACATTGATGGGCATGATCCGGGCAGAGCCAAATAGCACGATGGTATCTTTGATTTTTTCCTCGGCGAAGCGTAGGCCTGGCTCAGTCATTTCGCAGAGTACCCGAATATTGCGAGCGGCATCACTATTTAAGAAATTGAGGTCTTTATAGGCTTTGATCGGCCATTCGTCGCGGGAGCATTGGATAGATTCGGGCATAAGAGCTGGGATGAGTGAATGTTGGAGTGAATATGAGCAGATCCTATTCCTCTAGCAACTATTTCTCTGTTATCTTTTAGGGTTGCGAGCGCCGCTCTGGGCTATTCTTCTAGGACTTTTCTACCTACCCGCAACTGTCCATATTTAGTATTCATGTATCTCAAAGAGATCGTCATTAGTGGCTTTAAGAGTTTTGCCGATCGCACGCGCCTCGACCTGCGCCGTGGGGTAACTGCTGTCGTTGGTCCAAATGGTTGTGGCAAGAGTAACATTGTTGATGCGATTCGTTGGGTATTGGGCGAGCAGAGTGCGAAAGCGCTGCGCGGTGCGTCCATGCAGGACGTCATTTTTGAGGGCACCGATAAGCGCAAAGGCCTGCCAACCTGCGAGGTCTCGCTGACGTTTACGGATTGCGAAGCCGAACTTGGCACTGCCTTTAATGAGGTCGAGATCGCTCGCCGTGTCACGCGCGATGGCGGCAGTGATTATTATATCAATGGTAAGGTTTCGCGCCTGAAGGACATCCAACGCTTGTTCGCTAATACTGGGATAGGCCGCGTGTCTTACTCCTTCATGCTGCAGGGGCAGATTGATCAGATCCTATCGACTAACCCCGGCGAGCGTCGCACTATTTTTGAAGAGGCTGCGGGTATTACACTCTACAAAGCGCAACGTAAAGAGGCGCTTAATAAGCTCTCGCTGGTCGATGCAAATCTTGCCCGTGTCACCGATGTGATCGAGGAAGTCAGCCGTCAAATCGGCTCGTTGAAGCGTCAAGCGAGTAAAGCGTTGCGCTACCAGCGTATTAAGCACCGTCTGACACACTTGGACCTAGCATTTAGTTCGTATCGCTTCACCGCCTTAAAAGGCTCGATTGATACGGTCGCAGCGCGCGCGAATGAGCTGCGTAAACAACTGGAGACGCACACCGAATCGATGGCAGCCGATGAGGAAGCACTGGCGACCCAAAAAACTGCGCGCGCCGAGTTGTACGACAACATGCAGGAGCTGCAGCAGCGGGTGTTTAATTTGCGCTCCGAGAAGGAAAATTCCGAGAATCAGGCGGAGTTCTCCGCCATTCGTATCAAGGACTTGGAAGCGCGTATTGCGGAATATCAAAAAGAGATCCAAGGCCTCGAAGCGCAGCAACAAGAACTAGCAGCGCGTGCGCGAAGTGAGTCCGAGAATAAACAGCTACAGAGTGATGTGGTGGATGACTCCGATCGTATCTTCCGAGATCGCAATTCAGAGTTAGTCAATTCCCAAGAGCAACTCGGCGAGATGGAGGCGCAACTGCAACAGCGCCGACAGGCTGTGCTGCAGGCTGAGAATCGGATTAATCGAGCACGCTCGCGTTGCACCACGCTCGAAGTCGATTTAAAGACTTATCAGGTCAAACACGCCGCGTTGACCGAGACAATTTTGACGTTGAAGGAAGAGGTTGTAGTTCTGGAAAAGGGCCATGCCGACATTCAACGGATGTTGGCAAAGCGTCGCGAGGAGCAACAGCTTAGCGAGGCTGCACTAGAGAAAGCTCGCGCCGACTCAAAGACGATTCTTCAGCAGTTCCGCACAATGCAGGAACAAATTCAGGAGCAGGACCGAGGCATTGCACGTAAGACAGCGCAGCTCAATGTACTTGAAGACTTGCAGGCCAAATTTGAAGGATTTGGTGAAGGTGCGAAGGCGATCCTCGGCGATAAACTCGGCGATCTCGTGGCAAAAGACAGTGTTTCGATTATTTCCAAAGAGTTAAAAGTGCAGTCTGCCTACACCACTGCCCTACAGGCTCTACTCGGTCAGGCGGCAGAAGCCTTGTTTATAGGTGATCCGAAACAAGCGCTCACAGTGATTGATAAGCTCGATGCGGATCAACTCGGGCGTGCCTGTCTGCAGGTCAATCTTGAGGCAGGTTATAGTAAGCTGCCTGGAGTGAAGCTACCAGACGGAATAGTGCCAGCCGCCTCAGTCGTGCTTGCGCGCGATTCCAATCTCAGCGAGGCAGTTACACGCTTGCTGACTAATTGCTATTTTGCGCAAAGTCTTGAGGGATTTGTTCAATTTTGGAAGGCGCACCCGGAGTTTAACTTCCTGTTGGTGGCGACTCAAAATGGTGAAATCATTGATTGCCGTGGTTTGATTCATGGCGGACGAGCCTCTGGCAAGAAGTCCTCCAGTGTGATTGAGCGCGAATCTGATATTCGTACGCTTCGTGGCGAAATCGACACCGAGCGTAAAGCGCTCAACACGTTGCGCCAGCAATCCACCGCTCTCGAAGATCAGCGCCATGACGCTGAAGCGTCAGTTGAGGAGCAGCGGCAACGCCTGAGCGAACTCGCCAGTGAAGTGTCTGGGCTGGTCGCGGAAGAGCGCAACCAAGGGCAGAAAGTTGAGCACAATGCTCGCTCGCATCACAAGAGTGAGGAAGAGCTTGAACGACTCGATGCGCATCACAGTGATTCTGTGCAAGACCTCGAAGACTCGAAGCAGGAGCTCGTCGCAGCGGAGCAAGGCTTGCTTGAGGAGCGCCAGAACGGCACTGATTTGGAAGATGCGATTGCACATTCTCGTGAGACTCGCGACCAAAAGCGCGAAGCTTTGGCTGACGTCCGTCTTGAATTGGCAGAGAAGAAGCAACGCCTCGAATCTGTAGATCGGGTGCTCGGAGAAGTGCAACGCGAGACCGCGAGTTTGCAGAATCGTATCATCCGTCGTAATCAGGAAATTGATACAATCAATGAGCAGGTCGGCCAACTCAAGGGCAGCGGTGCTCAGGAATCTGAAAAAAGCCTCGAACTTGATAAGACCTTACAGGTGGCCGCCGGGCAGTTGTCCGAAGACCGCGCAGCGATTAAAGAAATGGATACGATGATTGCTGGAATTGATGGAGGCCTTTCTGGGCGTCGCAATGAAGGTCGAACTTTTGATCAAGAGATGACTCGCCTTGAAGTCCGCCTTGCCGAAGAGCGCTCGCAGATTGGTTTCATCGAGAGCACGGCTCAGGATGAGTATCAGGTCGAACTGGAGCGCGTCGACTGGAAGACCGAACTGTGGGAGGGCAATGTCGAGTTTGATAAACGCGTAAATCTGGACGACCTAGATGACCCCGACAAGCTCGCCGCACAGCCCAAGCATGAGCGCCGCGATCCGACCGAAGAAGAACTTGAGGAGATGGATGGCACTAATTGGAGCGTGATCGAAGAGGAAGTGTCAGAGTTGAAGAGCCGCATTTCGAATATGGGGCCAGTGAATCTCGATGCGATTAGTGAATATACGGATTTGAAGGAACGGCATGATTTCCTGAAAAATCAGAGTGAAGATCTTTGGAATGCGAAAAATGCATTAGTGAAAAGTATCGATGAAATCAATGAGACGTCGCAGAAGTTATTCCGCGAAACCTTTGATCAGGTGCGTAAGAATTTTGCCTTCACATATGAGAAGATTTCTGGTGGCGGTGAGTCTGATCTTATTTTAGTTGATTCCGATGATCCACTGGAATCGGGGATTGATATTATTGCGCGCCCTCCTGGAACTCGTTTAAAAAGCGTAACATTGCTGTCGGGTGGTCAGCGTACGATGGCGGCGGTGGCATTGCTATTCGCGATCTACATGGTCAAGCCCAGCCCGTTTTGTGTGTTGGATGAGATCGATGCCGCGCTCGACGATGCCAATATCGGACGCTTCTGTGAGACGCTGCATGGCTTTACTGATAAGTCTCAGTTCTTGATCGTAACTCACAATAAGCGCACGATCTCTAATGCAGATACGGTATTCGGTGTTACGATGCCAGAGAAGGGTGTGTCGAAGTTGCTCTCAATGCGCTTCAATAAAGACACCAATCAGCCCGACTTAGCTGGCATGGATAATTCGCAGCCGTTTTAAGTAGAGTTCCATGTGTTCAATCCTGGCATAAAGCCAGTCACTACAGTAGCGAGCGGGTGTATCCCGCGATATTTTCGGCATCCTGTTGGGACGCGTTGTATTGATCACTACTTCGTGTTCAGAATACGTGAGACGCGTTCGGCAGTGCTTTCGGAGCGTTGGTTCGGCCGCGTATGCTGATTCCATTTCCAGTGATCCAAATCGTTTTGATTGTAGTGGGTGACTTTACTTTTGTTCGGATAAATGGTGATCGTGGGAGGGCGATAGTAGTAATTATTATACGGGGTAGTATAGCTGCGCAGGCCGAAGTTTGAGCGACTGCGTGCTGCGGTTTCATCGCGAAGCTTTTCGGTTTCGAGGCGTGCGGTTGCGGCTTGCTGCTCGGCGAGAGCAACGCGGGTCTCAAGTTCGGCAATTTTATGTTGGTTCTTCAATTCGGTCAGTTCGATTTCGTAGCCTTCCAGTGCGCGGGCGATTTCACCCGCGACATCGACTTCAGGAAAGCGGATCTGAAAACTGCGCCAGTAGTCGACCTGATCTTTGGCCGGCAGCGCAGCGAAGGTGCTACTTTGTCTTTTATAGGCTTTGAGGTCTTCGCCTTGTTTGAGTCGAGCGGTAGAGAGCTTTTCTTGTTGGCTGAGCCAGTTTTCACGTTCGAGACGTAAGCGTTCTTGATCTGCGGAAAATTGCGCATCACTCATCAAGTCGATGTCCGATACCTTCTCGTCACGGAGGGTGACTTCGCCTTGCGGGTAGAGTAGTAGGGTTTTATCTCTGAGTTCGATAATTCCGATCGGGTTGCCGAGCGTTTCGATGGTTTGTTCGAGACTCTGGCCCACCTCGATCTTCAAGTTTTCGCTCCATAGCAATGCTGGAATCAGCAGGACGATAGAGAGTCGAGGTAGCTTCATCACAATAAGAAAGATAGGCTGAAACGCGAAAATGGCAAACACGTGTGTGCTGGTTACTTTCATTCGCGTGTCGGCGCGACGCGAAGGCGGTGGTCTCGATCAACCGGCAGTGCTCTAGCTGTCAGCATCCGCTGGATCGAGCGATTTGTCTCTGGGTTCATTTCTCACTGGGCCATTGAGTAGAATCCAAGTAAGCATCAAGCAGCTCCAGTAAGTAATGGTGCCGACGATTTCGTGCATGAGGTGGTAGTGATCCATCATTGATGGCGCTAGCAGCACAATAATTAGAATGCGTAGCGTGTTAAATAGAAAGCCGAGAGTGATGCCTGAGAGTAGATTGAGGGCAGTGTCGATCGGACCGAGTCTGCGATAAATTGCCAGTAGCACCGCGAGCAGCAAGCTCGTTAAGATGACGCCAAATCCATTGCATTCGGACGCGACATGAAACGCATGCTCATTGACCATTAGTATGAGCTGGGACGGTGTCGATGCGGTGCTGCCTTGCACGCCGAGTTCGACTGTCTTGCCGGCGGCACTCAGTGCCATCCCGCTCCATTTACCCGCGAGGGTGCGTAGCGGCCAGTCTAGCGGCGCCATCAATATGCTTAGTAATATGAACGCGCAGAACGTGCCAGTCGCTGTATAGATGATGCGGCGCAGGCCTTGGCCGAAGATGAAGAGCAGCACGGATGCGATGCCGAAGCAATAGGCTGGGATTGCGATTAGTGAGCTAATCAAGTAGAGAACTTCTGACGAGGGCGGGATTGTTTGGCGCGAAATAATACAGAGTGATAATAAGGCATAGGATGCCAAGAGTGTGATACGGGCGCTCTTGTTGAGAGTGAGTGGTGCTTGGACTTTGATCCGATTATAGAGGACGAGCAAAAAGATCGCCATGACCAGCACGAGTAGGGCGTTCAAAATTCGGCTTTGTTGATTCGCACTCGCGGCGACCCAGAGTGTGATTGGCAGAAATGCGATCCCCAGGCAGGCATACAATAAGCCATTTACCCAGAATTCGGATTGCGTGCGCTTTTCCTTAAGACTGGCGAAGATCTGCTGACGATTAGACATGTATGAAGAACTTGGGCGGAGTGGTACTTAATGACAAGGCTATCACGCGGTCGACCTGCGCTGAGGGATCGCATCGACACGCCTGAGTACTTTGATTTGAGGGTGCTTAATCCTGGTATATCGCTGTATAAAATGCAGCAAAGTTAAGTAAACCTAGAACTTCTTTTTGCCACGTTCCCAGGGGCGCCGGTCATCGACTGGTTGCACCGCGATCGATTGAATACGCACACCAGCGAGAGCGGGGTGGCGCCTTAGTTGTTTATAATTTGTACCAGTGATCGTGAAGGTGAGCGATTGTGCGGTTTCGGTCTCGACGATTTGATCCTCAACCAGAAAGCTTAGATTCACGCGGGTGGAGCCGTATTCAACATCAATCATATCGCGGAATTTGTCGATGAAGTCCGTGGCGTTTTTCTCGTGTGGATGCAGGATGAAGTTGATGCGCTGAATGATGCGTGGAATCGATTGCTCGAGATCGAATACCTCGTGGGCGGTGAGGCTCATCTCGCCGTTGCGTCGACTGATCTGGCCGTGGATCAGCGCCAGTTTTCCGTCTTCCAGACGGGAGCCGTTTTTCTCATACGGGTCAGGGAACATGATCATCTCGTAACTGTGCGTGGCGGTTGCGAGATTGAAGACGGCCATCTGGCGGCTGTCTTTGCGGGTGTATTTAATCTGTAAATTACTGATGATGCCACCGAGTCGGTAGGTCGTGCGATCGTCAAAATTCCCTAAGTCTTCCGGCTTGCTAAAGGTGTCGATCACGGTGTCGAGGCCGGCGTAGGCATCCATCGGGTGCCCCGAAATGTAGAAGCCGAGCAGCTCTTTCTCGTAACGTAGCTTTTCGGTCATCGGCATCGGCGGCACGGTCTTACGCGACGGGCCGCTGTTTTGCCGATCGTCCGCGCTGTCATCGCCGCCCATCATATCGAACAGCGAGCTTTGCCCGGCTTCGCGGTCGCGCCGGGTGCTCTCGGCTTCGGCTAGTTCCGAGTCGAGGCAGTCGAGCAGGGTGGCACGGTCTTCGCCGAAAGAGTCGAAGCCGCCGGTCTTGACCAGTGCTTCGATCACGCGTCGGTTCACGGCTTTGTCGGCTGAGCGAATGATGAAGTCGGTGAAGTCCTCGTAATCGCCGTTGGCGTCGCGTTCGTTGATAATTACGATGGAAGCGCCTTCGCCCACGCCTTTCATCGCCGCCATGCCGAAGCGGATGCTGCCCCAGTCGCCTTCGATGATTGGCGTGAAGTCGCTGCCTGAATCGTTGATGTCGGGGCTGAGCACCGGCACGTTCATCGCATTACACTCTGCGAGGATATTCGAGATCTTATCGGAGTTGCCTTGCTCGGAAGTGAGCACGGCGGCCATGAACTCGATCGGGTAGTTCGCTTTCAGATAGGCGGTGCGATAGCTAAGCATCGCATACGCGGCTGAGTGCGATTTGTTGAAGCCGTATTGCGCAAATTTTTCCAGCAACGCAAAAATCGAAGTGGCCGTTTTAGCGTCGATCTTGTTGGTTTTGCGTGCACCGTCGATGAACACCTGCTTCTGCGCGTCCATCACGGACTTAATCTTCTTACCCATCGCGCGGCGAAGAATATCCGCGCCGCCCAGCGTGTAGCCGGCGATGATCTGTGCGGACTGCATGACCTGTTCCTGATAAACTAACACACCGTACGTTTCCTGTACCAAGTCTTTGAGCAGCGGATGCGGGATCTGCACGGTGGACGGGTCCTTCTTGCCTTCAATGAATTGAGGGATGAACTGCATCGGGCCTGGGCGATAGAGTGCAATCAACGCGATGATTTCCTCGAAAGAACTCAAGCCGATTTGACGGCAGAGTTGCTGCATGCCGCCGGACTCTAACTGAAAGACCGCGGTGGTGCGGCCACTGTTGAGCAGGTCGAAGGTCGCTTGGTCATCGAGTGGGACGTTCTCAACATTGAACTCAGGACGCTGCCGTGTGTTGCGCACATTGGTCTGCGCATCATCGATTACAGTGAGAGTCTTGAGACCCAAGAAGTCCATTTTTAGCAGTCCGAGATCCTCGCTAGGACCCTTTGGATACTGCGTGGTGAGGTCGCCTTCTTGCAGAGTCACCGGAACCAGATTCGTAATGTCTTGGTCGGCGATGATGACGCCGCAGGCGTGCTTGCCCGTATTGCGGATCATCCCTTCGATCACGCGGCCTTGCTCAATGATAATCTTTGCGACGGGATTGTGAGTTATCTCAGCCGCAAGCTCTGGAGACTTTTTGACCGAATCGTCGAGCGTAATGTTCAGCTCGTCGGGAATCATTTTTGCGATTTTGTTGGCTTCGGCGTATTCGAGCTCATTGACTCGGGCGAGGTCACGCACAATCATCTTTGCGCCAAACGTGCCGAAGGTGATAATGTTTGCGACGCGGTCTTTGCCGTATTTTTCACGCACATAGTTTACCACTTGGTCGCGGCGGCGCATGCAGAAATCGACGTCGAAGTCGGGCGGCGAGACACGTTCTAGGTTGAGCATACGCTCAAATAGTAGACCGAAACTGAGCGGGTCGATGTCGGTGATCTTCAGCACGTAGGCGACAATACAACCTGCACCCGAACCACGCCCCGGGCCGACTGGGATGTCTTGCTTGCGCGCCCAGTCAATGAAGTCCCAAACAATCAGGAAGTAGTCGACGAAGCCGGTACCGGTAATGATCGCGAGTTCGTACTCGAGTTGTTCGCAGTAGCGCTGGTCGTCGGCCGAGACATTCTCCCAGTCGGCGCGGCAGGCGTCGTAGTCGGTGCCGTAACGTTCCTTGAGTCCCTCTTTGCAGAGCTCAAATAGGTAGAGGCCATTGGTCTTGTGCTTGCTGCGCTCGGCTTCACTTAGAGTGATTGGCTCCTGCCCATCACGAATGAGAATGGTATTCTTTTGCACCTCATAGATGTGCAGCACGCGATCAAAGTTTTCGTGGTCGTCGTCGGAGTTAAGCTCGATTGGACGTTCGTAGATAGGATAATGGTCTTCGCCGAAGGGCAACTTGACCTCGCACATCTCGGCGACAGCGGAGGTGTTGGTGATCGACTCAGGGACCTCTTTGAAGGCGAGCTCCATCTCCTCGCGTGATTTAAGATAAAACTGGTGCGAGTCATAGCGCATGCGCTTCTCGTCCTTAATCTTTGCACCGGTTTGAATGCAGAGCAGTGCGTCGTGCGGCTCCCAGTCGGTGCTGTTGACGTAGTGCACGTCATTGGTGGCGACGACCTTAAGGTCAAACTCTTCGGCGATCTTTAACAAACCTGGAATGATGCGGCGTTGCTCTTCGATGCCGTGATCCATGATCTCGATAATGAAGAATTCCTTGCCAAAGATATCAACAAACTGGGCGGCTGCATCGCGCGCGTTGTCGTATTCGTCCTTCAGTAGGAACTGCGGGATGACCCCCGCCAAGCAACCAGAAAACCCGATCAGCCCTTCGCTGTAGTGGGCGAGGGTTTTCATGTCGGTGCGCGGGTTGCGGTAGAAGCCTTCGGTGTGCGCTTGCGAGACGATTTTGCAAAGATTCTGATAGCCAATGAAATTACGCGCGAGCAAGCCCATGTGATGGGACTTTTGCTTGGCGCGCAGTTCGTTGACCGTGGCGAGCTCTTGCTCGTAAATGAGATAGACTTCGCAGCCGAGCAGGGGCTTGATGCCGTGCTTCTCCGCTTGCTTAAAAAAGCTGGTAAGTCCGTAGAGCACGCCGTGGTCGGTGATGGACAGCGCCTTCATCCCCAGCTCCGCGGCACGCGAGCAGAGCTTATCCGTCCGCGAGCAACCATCCAACAGACTGTGGTCAGTGTGGACGTGGAGGTGGACGAATTCGCGGTCTTTTTCGGACATGAAGCCGTGATACTGGCAACCTCTCGCTGACTGTAAAAGTTAAAACGGAGAACTTATTCACAGTCGTGGGAGCGTGGCCGTTTTTTAGTGTTTTATTTCGATTAAAGTTGTAATTAATTCGGGTCTAAACTGATGCATGACAACTATGAAGTCTTCTAATCAAATTCAATCGAATCGATGGGTGATCGCGCAGCGTTGGTCACATGTGCAGTTCCTGAGTTTTCGCTGCGATTTTGAGGCGATTAGGGACCAGCTTCCCTCCGGTCTGGAGCTGGATCTGTTCGATGGCTCTGCTTGGTTGAGTATCGTGCCTTTTTATATGTCGCACATTCGCTTCCCAGTAACGCCTGCGCTGCCCTTCATTTCGCTGTGGGAGCTGAACTTGCGCACGTATGTGACTTATCGAGGGCGGCCTGGTGTGCTTTTTTTGACCTTGGATACCGACAGTCGCTTGGGGCAGTGGATTGCCACGCGCGTCTTTCATTTGCCGTATCGAGTGCGGAAGATGAAGGGAGACGTACAAGCTGGGCGCTATTCGTTTGCTGCGCCCGATTCATTCTCGATGGAGTCTGAGGTTGGCCCATCGATCGCGGCGGATGCATTGGATCGCTGGCTGGTGGAGCGCTATCATTTATATACGACTGACGGCACGTCGCTGTACCGCGGCGATGTGGCGCATGAGCCTTGGCGGTTGAAGCAAGTCGCCAACCTGCGTTGGGAGGACCGACTGTCGCCCCAGTTTGGCTTCGACCCGGCGAACGATCTGCGTGCTCGCTATGCGGAGCCAATCGATGTGCGATTTAAACCTTTTGTGAAACTTTAAACAATCAATGATGAATCGAGACCAAGTAAAGGTGCTGCTGCATCATCGTGAGCCGTATTTAATGGTCGACCGCATCGATGTGCTAACTGCCGATACTGTGACGGGGGTGAAGGTGCATCGCGGCGATGAAGCGCATTTAGCTGGCCACTTCCCTGGTGCTCCAGTTGTTCCGGGGGCAATGTTGCAGGAGCTCTGCACGCAGTCCGCTGGTGTCTTAATTACCAAATACTATGCACCAGTAGAGAACTATGACAGTGAGCAAACAAAGGGTCACGCGCTAGGTGTGGTAAGCAAGGTCGCTTATGCCAAATACATGGGTATCGTGAAACCCGAGCGCGATGTGTTTGCGGAGGTCGAGCTCATTGAGCGATTGGGGCCGTTGTTTAAGTTTAAGGCAAGAGTGCTGCAAGACGGACTTATTAAGGCAAAGCTGATGTTTAGCCTGATCAATCTCAGTGATGAACATTTGTTTTAAAGTCTGAGCGTGGCCTTATTGGCAGTGCCAGAGTGATGCCGTCGTCGGGGTTCGAGCGCTGAATGTGATTTAGCGCTGATTGATCCACGTCGCACTTTCAAATCGTTCGCGCTCTTGCTGCATGCGGCGGCTGTCGAACAGGGTGCGTAGATCTGCAACTGTACCGATTGGAATCGCGAGTTCGTTGGCTAGGGCTTGTTGAAAGGCCTCGGCGAAAGTTTGATAATCGAAGTCGTCGGGCAGTGCGTCGCGGGCGATTGAGCCTTGGACCAGGAGGCCTTCGCGACAACGTTTCATCGCGGCGCCGGCGATTTTTGTGCCGTCGAGGTGGATCACGTCGTTGGCCGTGGGCTGAACAAAGCACTGCTCGGGGCCCGTGAGTTCTTTGGCTGGTAGTTTGCCGCAGGCGCGCGGGCAAGGGGCGAGTTGGCTTTGTATTGACTGGCTTTCGAGAGCCAACTGGATGCAGCGGTGGATGGTGGCGTAGAGCTCGGTGGCAGGTCGATGAGCTGGGGGGAGGTCGGTTTGCAGTGCGAGTGCATAGGTCCAATCGTTGCGGTGATCGACGATGCCCCCGCCAGTGAGTCGGCGACATCGGCGCAGCTCCTCGGAGAAGGTCGCATTGATTTCTGAGATTCGCTGGGTGTAGCCGAAGGTGATCGCGGGCTCGGACCATCCGTAGTGACGAAAAGCGGCGATACCTTTGGGCAGGGTGTAGAGCAGGGCTGCGTCGAGAGCCATATTTGTGGCGGCGTCGCCAAAAGCGTTGGGTAGAATGATCAGCGGCACGGCGGTCGGGGTTTCTAGTGGTCGGCTGAGCGCAGCGGTTCGACGTGGGTGAGCGCTTCGAGTTGCTCTTCGAAAGTCGCGGGCTTTGTTTTAAGCTTACTGACGATCGGATGTAGGTTGAAAGTCAGATTGCTCGGTCGGTTGGCAAACTCGGGGTCGTCATCCTTGCAGACGGATTGCACGCTGTTGAGCGGCAGGTCGAAATGCTTGAGGATTCTTTGCCCCATTTCGAAGCGGCTCATTGTTTCCGCGCCCGCCCAGTGGAAAATCCCGTGTAGGTCGCGCCGCTCGGTGAGTTCGAGGAGTACTTCGGCGACGTTCGAGGCGGAGCACGGATGACGGATTTCGTCGCAAAAGAGCTTGGGTGTTTCACCGCGTGCGATCGCGGCGAGGAGTTTTTCATGTGCGCTGCGTTGGCCGTTGATACTGTTGCCCATCAGGATGGGGATGCGTAGCACGACGGGGTCTTCGGCGTTGTGCTTTAGTACTTCGCGTTCGGCCATTAGCTTAGTCTGCCCGTAGAGATTGGTTGGGCAGGGCATGTCGGTAGAGCGGTAAGGTTCGGCGGAGTGCCCATCAAATACCATGTCGGTCGATACGTGTAATAGGCGTGCGCCGAGGTGGGTCGATAGTTGTGAGAGGTGGCGCGGTAGGGCGACGTTGATCTTCTCGGCGAGTATGGCGTCGGCATCAACATCTGTAGGCGAGGAGATTGCAGCACAGTTGACAATGGTATCAGGCCAAAGTTCGAGTGCGAGTGCGGTGATTTTATCGAGTGCTTGTGCGTCGAGTTGAATGCTTTGCTCGATCCCGCGCACGGTGGGCTCTGTGGTGTTATAAAGTGCGATGACTTTATGCCCGCGGCGGATGGCGGCTTCGGCGTAGGCATTTCCGAGCAGGCCCGAGGCTCCAGTAAGTAGAATTTTCATAAGTATCGGTGGCTGGTTTTTGTTGCAATCGGTCTTTGGCAAGGCAAGTTTAAAGCCTAATTATATCAATGAAATACGCTGAACTCGCGAATGCCGGTGTGCATCAACAACCGGTCTATGAGCCCGGAAAACCAATCGAAGCGGTCGCTCGTGAATATGGGCTCGACCCTGCAAATATTGCTAAGCTGGCCTCGAATGAGAATCCGTTTGGTCCTTCGCCGAAGGCAATCGCCGCCGGAGCAGAGGCGTTGAACAGCGCGCAACTGTATCCGGATGGAGGATGCCAAGTGTTGAGGCAAAAGATCGCCGCACAGCGTGGCGTCTCAACGGAGTCGATTTTAGTCGGCAATGGCTCAAATGAACTTATCGAGTTACTCGGGCATGCATTTCTGCGCCCAGGGCTGGAAGTCGTGATGGGAGCGCAGGCTTTTATCGTCTATAAGTTGGTGGCAAAGTTGTTTGGCGCGACGCCCGTTGAAGTGCCGATGGCTGACTTTGGCCATGACCTAGACGCAATGTTGGCCGCAGTGACGGAGCGCACGCGCTTGTTGTTTGTGGCGAGCCCGAATAATCCGACAGGAGTGGCGAATACGGAGGCGGATTTGTTGAAGTTGCTGCAAGGATTACCAGAGCATGTAATTCTTTGTTTGGACGAGGCATATGCGGAGTATTTGGAGCAGGCGCCAGATTTGTCGGCTGCGATTCACGCGGGCCGAAAAGTGGTGTGCTTGCGGACCTTTTCCAAGATCTATGGACTCGGTGGGCTGCGTGTTGGCTATGCGTATGGTGCTCCTGAGTTGATCGCGCTGCTGCATCGGGTGCGCCAGCCGTTTAACGTCAATGCGGTGGCGCAGGCTGCGGCGGCCGCGGCACTAGATGATTTGGAATTTGTTACAATGTGCCGAACCGAGAATGAATTGGGGCGTCAGGTGCTCTGCGAGGGGCTCACTGCGCTTGGCTTTGAGACGGTTGGCGGCGCGGCGAATTTTGTGCTGAGTCGGGTCGGCAGCAGCGCGGTGGTTTTTGAAGCGCTGCAGCGCCGCGGTTTGATCGTGCGGCCTTTGGCGCCTTATGGAATGGCTGAGTATGTGCGCATCACGATTGGGCGTTCGGCGGAGAATGAACGGTTACTGAGCGCGTTGCGTGAGTTACTTAAAAGTGGTGAGATCACAAGTGTCCGATGAGTGGGGCGTGGATCAACTTTTTCGTCTCATTGAGCGCGGTAGCGCTGATGTTGGTGCTGCATGCGTTTCTGGTGATGTGCGAAATCAGTTTGGTGAAGTTCCGCTATGGGGGTGTGAGCGCTCAGGCGCTGGAGCAATTGAAGCGCCGCCGTGGCATTGCTCGCCTGATTGAAAATAGCGATAAGACGGGGCGTGCGGTTCGTTTTAGTAAGACGCTTTGCACGGTCGCGGTTGGCTTATTACTCATGCCGTTGGTAAGCGATTTTTTCCGCCTGTTCGAGTCGACGCAGGCGCCGGAGCGCTGGTTGGTTGTGTTGCTGTCCTTTGTGTGTGCGACATCAGTGCATTTTCTGTTTGCTGAGATTTTTCCGCGCGGCCTGGCGATGCGCGATCCGGTGAAAGGGATTCAGCGCTCTTATCGGGTGCTGTGGGTCTTTCAGATTTTAACGTTACCTGGAATGCTCTTTTTTCGTGGTTTGAAACGGATGCTGTTTCGCCGACTTGGCGTCGACGTGGAGGATGAATTGAATCCGCTGGATTTGGATGTGCAAATTCGGGCGATGGGTGAGGATAGTCACGCGCTGTCGCCAGTGGTGCGCAAGATTGTGAATCGGGCTTTGCAGATGCAGGAGTTGGTTGTTCAAGACGTCCTGCTGCCGCGTAGTCAGGTAGTCATTTGTGACCTAGAAGAAGACTTTAAGGTGAACCTGAAAGTGATGAAAGAGGCGGGGCATACGCGTTTCCCCTTGTGCCACAGCAGCCTCGATGACTGTATTGGAATTCTTCACATCAAAGACATGTTTCGTCTGAGTGGACCATTGGCCGCGGTCGATTTAGTGAAAGTGAAGCGTAATGTTGCGACTTTTGAGTTGGAGACACCCTTAGAAGCGGCCCTGGAGCGCATGTTGCGGGCGAAGTTTCACATGGCGTTGGCTGTAGATGAATTCGGCGGCATCGTCGGCGTTGTCACATTCGAGAGTATACTCGAAGAACTCGTGGGTGAGATTCAGGACGAGTTCGATAGTGAGGAAGATCAGATCCGAGCACTTCGAGCGCCGCATACCTATCGAGTTTCTGGGCTGACGCCGATTCATGACCTTGAGGAGGCGCTCGGTGTTGAGGTGGAGAATGACGAAGTGTCGACTTTTGGCGGGTTGATTACCGGCGAGTTGGGGCGCATTCCTGCGCGTGGGGATACCCTGTCGCTTGCCGGGATGCGCATTACAATTGATGAAGTCGACGAGCGCCGCGTGATTGCAGTTCGGGTGGTGGTGTATAGCCGTAGTGCCGGGGCGCAAAGCTAGGTGCGAACCACGCTTGTCGAAGTCCGAATTAGCCCGGTGCGGGAGGAGTTATTTGCGGACTGGCGAGTATTTGACAATGCTGGCCGCGCTCTGTTGGGAGCCGCTTTTAGGAAGCGTTGATCGCCTGTAGGTCTTGTGCATTCTCGCGGAGGATTGCGCTGAGTTGGAGCAACAAGGTCTCGCGGCTTGGAGTGAAGAGGAACCGGTCGCTGCCTAGTTTATTATAGGCCTCGATGATGAGTTCCATCTGTGGGCGACGCATCTGTAGCAGGCGTGTCAGCAGGCGATTGAGGTTTTCCGTATTGCCTAGTTCCAGCTCGACTCTGATGAGTTCGGACAGGATCTTTTGATTTGCTGGTGTCCGCTGATAGGCAGTGCTTAAGATTTTTTGTGCTTGCGGGCTTCTGTCCGTTTCCGAGAAGCGACGTGCGACTGCTAGGTAAGTCTGCGGAGGGTTGTTTGCCTCGTCGATAAAATGCTGAAGGTAAATTTCGCCCAAGTCTGGGCGGTTGATGGCATAAGATGCAACGGCTCGCAGGCTATTGAAGATGGCCCATCGGTTTGTCAGCCAGTCTGGGCGTTCTTTGAGCAGCTCTTCAGAGAAGCTGATTGCGCCCTGGTAGTCTTTGCTAACCAGATGGGATTCAATCAACAGTAGGGCAAATGCATCCACAGCAAATTCGTTCTCAAGTGCTTCTTCGTAAGTGCGGCGGGCGAGATCGATATTGCCCGTGTCTGCGGCAAAGTTTGCGAGCGATTGGAGCGCGTTTTCATCGTCGCGGAATTGCTTCAGCATACGTTGCGTTTCGCGTTGTTCGCGATCGAAATCTTTGGATTTGTTGTAAATGTAGAGCAATTCTAGGCGTGGAGCTGCGCTTAGTGGATCTTTGACGTTGCGCAGGATGGCATAGCGGCGTGCTTTATCGATCTCGCCTATCTCGCGGTGGTAGCGACTGAGCTGCATGAGCAGCGGCTCCGAATTGGGGAATCGACGCAGTGAATGCTCCATCTTTGTGATCGCGGCGATTTGATTGCCGCGATCCCAGCTGATTTGAGATGAAAGCAGGAGGCCTTCTAAAGACTCGATCAAACTATAAGAGATGAGATAATCCTCGGCTTGGTCGTAGTTGCCGCGTTGGTAGTTGGCGTTGGCTGCACCGAAAGCCAAGGTTCGATTGATGTCGGTTAGGTCAGGCTCCGCTGGGAGGTATTTATTTGAAAGCTCTTGGATTTGCTCGTCCATCTGGTTGCGTAGCAATACTCGTAGGGTTTGCTTGAGATAGTCGAGGTCTTCGATTCCTCCACGGGCGAGGCCTTTGACCATCAAGTCCGCAGCGATGTCCGGACGCTTGATTGCCAGTTCATAGAATTCCGCCAAGACCCTGCGGCCTTCTAAGTTTGAGGGAGATCGAGTGACGCCGAGGCGTAGTAGACGAAGTGCTTCGCGGTAGTTGCCCTCTTTGACCTCTTCGAGGCCCTGCTTAATGTGGTAGTCGCCCATCTCTTTACGGTGTTCCTCGATGCGAAAAGGGAGACTGAGCATACCTGTAAAGGTGACCTCATCAAAATCTTTTTTGTATTTAAAATAGCCGAAGAGGGCTCCCGCGGCCGCGATCCAGCCAACAATGAATACAACCAATAAAGTCGAAAACATTCTTCCCCACCGCACGGCGATGCGTACGCGCCCGTCGGATCCTTTGCTTAGCACGGCGAACCCCAGTAGGATCGGTTTTTCGCGGTAAATAGGGTTTTGGGTTCGTTTTCTATGTTGATTCGTCATTTTTCGGGGTAATTGAATATACTCTTACAGATTTTTTACATTCTTCCAAGCCCAAATAAGTAACTCTTTTGGATTGCAGTTTGTAAATGAGCCACATAATTTGGCCTATCATCTAAGTTTGATGATTCAATTTATTAATCCCCCATGGTGCAATTCCTTTGGAATTGAACCTAAGTTGCCTCATACATGAAATTAAAATTTTTTTTACTTTCCGCAGTATTTATAACGTCGATAGGCTTGCCGATTGCAGTGCAAGCCGCACCCTTGGTGTCGATTGGCGATAGCGTGGATGTGTTTTTTAACGGCTCGTCTTCTTTGGAGTGGCAGTCCAATGTTTTTAGCGATGAGAGTGATGCGGTGGATGACTTCAAGCTTACGCTTTCGCCTGGCTTTGAGGTCAATGTCGGTCGCGGTTTGTCTAATGTAGACCTGAGTATTATCACGCGTTACGATATTGTTCGTTTCGATGAGGTGACTGACCTCGACAACGAACTGTTTCATATCAAGGCAGTTGGTTCGTATGCGGGCAGTCGTCTGTCTGTGAATGGCCTGGTGAGCTACGATGAGAGTCAGTCGAATGGCGCGGATGGGAATGACAATCAAAAAGGGAAATTGAGCGCTTCAGAAACGACCGCTGCGAATCTGAATGGCGAGTATACTTTATCGCCCAAGTTTAGTTTCGGCGCGGGAGTTAATTATAATCACCGTGAATATGCCGAGGGCAGCTCGGCGGATCGTGATACCTATACGATTCCGCTCGATATTTTCTACGAGTTGACCCCTAAGGTCGATTTGAGTATTGGTTATACATATACTTCGACGGAGGTCTCTAGCACGGTGAGTGGCGCCTCTGAAGTGAGCGGCTACGATAAAGAACAGCACTTCGTGAATGTCGGTGCGCGTGGCGATTTGCTGCCGAAACTGAATGGCAGCTTCAAAATCGGTTTTAATACCATGGATTCGGATGACCCGAGTACGCGGGATGGAAATGGACCAGAGGGGAGATCCGACCGCGACTCCGATAGTAGTCTTGGTCTCGATGCGAGCTTTACATATCTGGCGACTGCTAAGGTCAACACGCAGTTGAGCTTGAATCGGAACTTTGATGTCGCAGGGCAGGGTGAAAGCACGGAGGCGACTCGAGTTGATTTGAGTGCCAACTATTCGATCAATACGCAATATACTGCGACCGCGAATTTAGGTTATACTTTGCGGGAATATGTGGACACGGGGCGAGAAGATGATAATTATCGCACAGGTGTGAGTTTGTCTTATGTACCAAATCAATATTGGCGCTTCAGTACCGGCTACAATTATACTGAAAACAGTTCGTCCGATGCGGGACAGAGTTACGAGGCACACGTAATCAATGTATCGGCATCGTTACGCTATTAATCTTTGAACTTCTCCCCGTATTAACGGTCAAAATGCCTCTATTCAGGGGCATTTTTTAATTTATGAGACATTTACCATCCTTATTCGCATTTAATTTTTTGTTCTGCATCACTGCCCTGTTTGGCCAAGATGGTGGACCTAGTGGCGCTGGTGGCGCCGATTCTTCCCAGTCTAGTAGCCGAGGCGCTGGGATAGGCATGGTTGTGGGCAGTAACTACGTGCTTAAAGTGTCGGACGTAATTGAAATCGATGTGTACCAAGAGGGTGATTTGAACAAATCTGTTCGAATTGAAGGCGATGGCACCGTGGCCTTGGCTTTGGTGGGCAAGGTCAAGCTCGCTGGAATGACGGTCGCAGAGGGTAAAGCTTTAATTACTCAGCTATATAATCGTGATTACTTGGTGGATCCGCAAATTTCATTGTTGGTGGTGTCTTTCTCACCCAAGGTACTACATATTCTCGGCTCAGTGGGGTCTCCAGGCGTGGTCGAGATCCCGCCAGATCGCGATTTAACACTCACCGAGGCGCTATCGATGGTTGGTGGCGTCACGCGTATGGGCAATCCCAAAACAATTAAGATTAAGCGGGTGGATCAGGATGGGCGTTCTAGGCAAATGGAAGTTAACTTCTCTAAGATCGTTCAAGACCCCGACGTCAAAGATCTCGTCTTAAACGAGGGCGATACGATTTGGGTGCCTGAAAGAATTATCTAATTTGCATTACGAATACCTATGAAAAATGATTATGTAAAAGGCGCTCCTGACCCGAATGCGGGTGGTTATGGTGGTTATGGTGGCTATGGCGGCAATAGCTATTCTGATGGCGGTTATGGGGGAGGTTATGGGTATGGTGCTGGCGGTGCGCCTCAACGCTCTTTTAAGGATTATTTCCTCATGTTTCGCGAGCGAGTCTGGTACTTGATTGTTGCGTTCTTTATTATCTTTTCCGGGTCTATTCTTTATACGTTTAATAAAACTAAGGTATACACTGCGGTCGCGATGGTGCAACTGTTGCGCGATGATCCTTCGGCGATGGCGAGTGCCGAGATGGAGATGAATCAGATTCGCTCATCCGAGGATTTGAACACTCAGATCAGCGTTTTGAACAGCGGAGCGATTGTTCTAGGGGTCGAGCGTCGCTTGCAGGATGATGAGCGCGAGCGTTTTATGGCTCCTTATGCAGATGCATTGAGCTTTACGGGGCCACTCACTCCCACCCAGATGTTGGCCCAAAATCGTAAGATCATGCCGCAGCGAGGAACTTTGATGATTGGCGTGGGGTATAATCATCCAGATCCGGTGATAGCCGCACGTGTCGCCAACCTGTTTGCTGACGAGTTTATTAATTATAATCTGACCTTAAATATCGATGGTTCGATGAAGGCGGTTGAGGATTTGCGGATTCGTGCAGACCAGCAGAAAGAGCGAGTTGAAGAGTTGGAGCTGAAGATGGCCGAATACCGTGAGGACAACAATGCGGTATCGTTGGAGAGCCAAGAGAACATCGCATCGACTCAGTTGAGCTCTTTGAATGGGATTAAGATAGAGAATAAAAACCTGTATGATAATCTCGAGACTCGCGTGAATCTAATCGAGAGCTTTCGTCGATCAGGGAAAAACCTCTCGGAGCTATCCTTTATTGCTGAGCAGTCTCAGGTTTCTTCGTTGTTGAGTCAAATTTCAGCGGTTAAGATTGGCATCTCATCTTCGTCGAAGCGCTATCGCGAGAAACACCCAGTCATGATTCAACAGCTGCAAACCTTGCAGGAATCAGAGGTGGAATTGGTGGCGGCAGTGAAGGATTCAGTTGATAAGCTATCGTCGGCACTTGCCGAGGCGAAGAGCAATTTCGAACTTGCCAGTCAGCGACTTGCCGAAAAAGAGACTGAACTCATTCAATTGAGTAAAACCCGTGTCGAGTATAGTTCCTTGCAGCGTGAGATGGATGTGCAACAAGGCTTTTTGCAGGCGCTGGTTCAACGTATGACGCAAGAACGGGCAGCGGTCAATTTGAAGAATCCCAATTCCCGTGTGATCGATGAGGCCTTGCCGCCGCTGCGGCACTCCTCGCCGAATATTGTGATGAACCTCGCTGCTGGCTTTTTTGGTGGCCTGGCAGTCGGCGCGGGCTTGATTTTCGTGGTCGCCTTTTTAGATGACCGTGTGAAGAGCGCGTTCGATATCGAAGGCACAATCGGGCTATCGATGCTGGGCGTCGTGCCGCGGATTAAGAAGTTGGATTCGAATTCAAAGGCACAGGCAGTGGCTTCGAATATCGATCGTCACGTGACCGAGGCGTTTCGTTCGATTCATTCAGCGCTGAAACTCAGTGATGAGAGTAAAAATGCGAAAGTGATCGTGGCCACCAGTACGGTTCCGGGAGAGGGTAAGTCTTTCATTAGCTCGAATCTGGCGCTGACTTTTGCGAATCATGGCGAGAGGACTTTGCTATTGGACGGTGACCTTCGTTTGCCGAATGTGGCCCGTTCACTGCAGTTAGAGAATGAGTTCGGCCTGTTGGATCACATTGAAAAAGAAGTGGCGCTGGATGAGGTGATTATGAAGGAAGTATATCCGAATCTGGACGTGTTGCCTTCGGGGGGTAAGTCGAAGAATCCAACGCAGGTGCTCAATAGCGCCAAGTTTGAGGCGATGATCGCTGACTTACGTGATCGTTACGATCGGATCGTGATCGACTCTCCACCGCTTGCGGCGGTGAGTGACGTGCTCAACCTGCTTCCGCTGGCTGATGGTGTGCTTTACGTGATCAAGTTTAATACCGTGAAGCGTAAGACTGCGGTGGTGAATGTTCGCCGGCTCTGGGAGTCGAACACGCCTATCTTTGGCGCGATTCTGAATAATATCTCGAGTACACTCGCGAGTTACTACTATTCCAGCTACTCCGATAAGGCCTATCAGGATTACTATATCAGCCAAGATGTGGAATTGGAAGATGAGCTTGCTGGTTCGGTGGAACCTGAAATGGAGCCTCGGGCTTAGACGTCCCTTCGAATAAATTTACAAAAGACCCGCCGAAACCGGCGGGTCTTTTTTGTGGTTCCTCTTCGAGTGCCGTTAGAACGGGTACGCATAACAATCGAGGAGGGGCTTCGATGCGGACCGCAGTGGTCCAAGTTCAGCGGCAATCGGACCTTGCGACGGTCGTTCCTCCCGCCTGTCTTTACTTTGAATGGGATCAGCTACTCAGCCTTGAGCTTTGCAGCAGCGCGGCGGAGTCGATCGTTGATTGCTTGGCCGAGGCCCTCTTCGGCCGCCTGCTCGATGCATAGCTGTTGGTAGTCTTGCTGGTCGAGTCGTTGGATTAACTCAAACAGGTTGTGGGCGATTTCGTTGAGCTCGCCTGTTTCGGAGAGCCAGAAGATATTGGGCTGATCAGTATGCCAGGTGGGCTGTTGATTGCAGACGACCGCAATCCCTGGATCAAGTGCAGCGTCGGCGGTTAATGTCTCGCCGTGCGCAAGTAGAGTGACTCGGGCTCTGGGGCTGTAGTGCTTGGTCAGTAGGCCAGGAGCACTTTGCGGGGCAGTGTCATTACTGGCACCACTGTGTGCGGTCACTTCGACCTGCAGAATTTGATTAATCTGCGCTTGCGTAATTGGGCCGTGCCTAAGAATGACCGGCACTTGTGGATTGCGCAGATCAACGATGGTTGATTCGAGCCCAAAGTCGCAGGCGCCACCATCGAGCACCGCTTGAATGCGGCTGCCGAGGGTGTGCGCCACATGACTGGCGCGCGTTGGGCTGACGTAGCCGAAGGGGTTGGCGCTGGGTGCGGCCAGTGGAAAGTCGAGGCGCTCTAGAATAGTGCGAAAGACCGGGTGCTGTGGCACGCGGATTGCCACGCTGGGCAGGCCAGCGGTTACCAGATCTGGAATACTTGCTTGCTTGGGCACGATCATAGTCAGAGGCCCAGGCCAGAAGGCTGCTGCGAGTTGGCGTACACTGTCGTTCGTTTCGATATGTGCCTCAGCCGCTGCGAGGTCGCTGAAGTGGACAATCAATGGGTCCAGCAGCGGGCGGCCTTTGACCGCGAAGATCTTGCGCACGCTAACCTCATTGAGCGCATTACCCGCTAGGCCATAGACAGTCTCGGTAGGCATGCCGACGACTTCGTCGCCGCGCAGCAATTCAGCACAGTGAGCTAGGTTCGCTGCGGTGGCTTCGAGGACTTTACTGCTGTGGTCCATGGTTGATTGGAATTGTGGATATAAAAAATCCTTCCCCGGATGAGGAAGGATTGGAAAGTCCTATATTCGTGACGCAGCTTACTGCATAGTCAGCATGTTACGACCCTGCTTGATGAGTTTCGTAATGCGACGCTGATGCTTTGCGGAAAGGCCTGTGTCTTTACGAGGAAGGATCTTGCCCGTTTCAGTAATGAAGCGAGATAGTTGCTCCACATCGTTGAACGTGAAGTCCATCGGGTTGCGGGAGCGATTGAGTTTCTTAGTGTCTGTGCTCATAAAGCGAAGGAAAGTAGGTGTTCCAGTCACGGGTGCAAGTAAATTTTTCGCCCGCGTTGGTTGTTTTAATTTGATTGCAAGGCACTGCCTGTCAGTGGCTTATTCGTTTAGTCGGATGACTTCTAAGAACTCTGGCAGGACGGATTTCAATTTTGCGGGCCCAATTCCTTTGATATCGAGTGCCTCTTGTTCGGTTTGAGGCTTCTGATTGGCGAGCTCTACGAGCACCGAATTAGGAAACACAGTAAATGCAGGTTTGCCGGTTTTAGCGGCCATCTTGGCACGATGTCCGACCAACAGTCCATAAAGACGGCGATCCAGTATGCCTCCCGCTTCACTGTCTTTACGTTTGGCGTGAGTGGTTGAGCTGCCACTTCTCTGGCTAAGCGCCCCTGCGGTGCGTTCGGGCAGTTCGAGGTCGATACGTTCTGCGCCACGCATAACGCGGGCGCCCATCGGCATTAATTGGAGTAGAGGGTAGTTGCCTTCGACGACGGGTTGCACGAGACCAGCGCGTTCGAGGCATTCGAACAGCGCATCCACGTAGGCGCTGCCTTCGCGTTTAAGGATGCCGTGTGTGGATAGTTCGTCGAGGCCACTGTCGCGGATCGCGGCGCTTTGGCTGCCGAGTAGGCATTGGATGATCTTTCGTTTGCCAAAGCGCGGGGCCCACTCGTCGGCGCCGAGGTGACGACTCATGCGTGCCACGCCGCTGAGGGCTTTTTGCACGAGCGTGAATTCGTCTTTGCTCGGCTCGCGGGCGGCGCTATTATTGGCCTGTTTGCAATTGTCACAGCGTTTACAGTTTTCACCGTTACGCTCACCGAAGTAGTCGAGGATCCATTTCTGGCGGCAGCTTTGCGAATACGAAAAGTTGATCACGGTCTTGAGTCGTTCTTCGTCGCGAGCCGCTTTAAGCGCCAGCGCTTGGCCATCAATCGGTAGGCTGTTGCCACTTTGCCCGAGTTGCTTGATGCGTGTGCCCTTCAGTCGCTTGCCGGGTATGTCGAAGCGTTCGATCCAGCCTTGCCGAGCCAATACCGAGATGGCGGTGCTGACTGCCATGGGATTGACCTTGCGGCCGATGCGGTCGCAGAGATCGTCCACGGGTAGTCGCACTTCGTGCTGCGCGTCACTTTCCGCGCAGAGTAGGTCAAAGATTTCGGCGATCAGTGCTTTGCCGGGGTTGGCGCCGTCGATGAAAAAGTCCTGCACGCGCTTGTCCGCATAGGAAAAAAGCATTTCACACACGGAGGGCTTGCCGTCGCGCCCGGCGCGTCCGCCTTCCTGATAGTAGGCCTCGACGCTGCCGGGCATTTCGTAGTGGCAGACGAAGCGGATGTCGGAGCGATCGATGCCCATGCCGAAGGCATTCGTGGCGACCACGATGTTGGCGCCGCCGCTCATGAAGCGCTCCTGCGCGGCACTGCGGTCCCGATCGGAGAGGCCGCCGTGGTAACGTATGACAGAGCTAGTTAAATGCTCGATTTTACCCGCCACAGCATCCACCGATTTACGCGTTGCGCAATAAATGATACCAGTGTTGTGCTCCTTGATCAGTGCCTGTAGCGCTTGCATCTTATCATTGTCAGAGTTGGCCTGACGCACTTTGAAGCTGAGGTTGTCACGCGAAAATCCTGCGACGAACTCGGCGGCATCCTCCATTTCGAGGCTCTTCTTGATGTCGAGCTGCACATCCGGCGTCGCCGTCGCGGTCAATGCAATGCACGGCGGATTACCGATGGCTTTGCGCGCCTCGCCGAGGCGCATGTAGTCGGGGCGGAAGTCGTGCCCCCACTGCGAGAGGCAGTGTGCTTCATCGATCGCGAACAAGCTGATCGCATCTTTCGACAGTGCATTGAGAAATGATTGTGAGCGAAAGCGCTCGGGCGCGACGTAAACGAGTTTCAGTGTGCGATTGCGGATGCCATCCAGTGTTTCCTGTTGTTGCTCCAGAGTTTGTGAGCTATTCAGTAAGCCAGCTGGCAGGCCGCGTGCTTGCAGGGCATCGACCTGATCTTTCATCAGTGCGATCAATGGCGAGACGACTAAGGTGACGCCAGGTAACAGCAGTGCAGGCAACTGAAAGCAGAGGCTCTTACCGCCGCCGGTTGGCATCACAACGAGCGTATCCTTCCCCTCCAGCACTGCGCGTATAATATCGCCTTGCGGTTCCCTAAACGCGGGCATGCCGAAATACTTTTGCAGTGCATCTTCTGGTGTCATTACGGTTGACTGTGCGAATGTTCACCAGTTTGCCAAGTCTAAGCTTTATCTATCTCTGAGCTTGATCGTTTGTTCGAGGAGCCTAGGTTCGGCGCATCTGATTCTCGTTCCCGTAGTTCAATGGATAGAACAACTGTTTCCTAAATAGTCGATCTGGGTTCGATTCCCAGCGGGAATACCAGGCTGTGTATGGTGACACACTTGTGTGAGTTAGTCGAACCCAGAGGGTGATCTGGGTGGGGTCTTCGCCTGCGGCTGCGTAGTCGATTCCCAGCGGGAATACCAGGCTTGGTGAAGCGCTGCTGCGAAAAACGCACTTAGCTGTTCGCATGCATTTTGAATTGGAGCGAGGGCGACTCGCCCTCGTCGTTGCCTAATGTGGGCGAGTCGCCCACACTCCTTATAACTGCTTCAGGTATTTCTTGCCGTTGGGATCGATGAAAAGGATGCGCTTTTCCTGAATGATTAAGACTTTGAGGCCGAGTCCGACGTTGACGGTTTCGCCGACCAAGTAGGCATTGTTATTGAGGATCACTTTGTTGCCACTGGTCGAGAGCCGCACGCCGGAGATTTTCGATTTACCCAGCCATTGAATGATATCTTGGCTCGGTTTGGCTGCTGCTTTGGTGGCGGCGAGTTGCTGCGCGGCTTCTGCTTGTTTGACGGAGGTCGCATCGGCGGCGGCTTTGGCTTCGGTAGCCACGCGCGCGAGACGTAGGTCATTGAGCACGCTGGGACTGTCTTGCTCGAGTGGCTGAGTCGGT
>JAFMHF010000097.1 GCA_017854655.1 Puniceicoccaceae bacterium
GGTAGCCAGCGCCGCTCGATTTGCACAATCGGGTGAAAATCCTTTTGCAACCTGTGGCGAGACACTTTGTCATTCACGGATTACATGTTGTTGAACTTTGCTGTTATTTCTCGATTGATGCGAAAGGGTGCTGTGGCCGCGCTCTTGATCTTAGCACTTGTGCCTACTGTGCAGGGGCAAGCGCCGTTGTTGACGGATCGTGCCGATGTGCTGGATGCCGAGCAGCGGCTGTTGCTTGACTGGCAGGTGGATGCGGCGGACCGTGCCTTGAATGCCGGATTGGCGGTGTTAGCCGAGGGCTTGTATCGAGATTTGCTGGCGGTGCCAGGAGTGGCGGCGCACAATGTGGCGGACTTGCAGATCCAGTTGGCGGCTTCGCTGATTGCACAACGCCGTTTCGTGGCGGCCCGTTCGGCCTTGCAGTCGCTGCCCGAGGAGGCGCGCCGTGATCTGTATTATCTGTATCTGGGGGTAAGCGCGTATGGCAATGGTCGCAATGTCGATCAAGAGACCTTAACGCAGGCGCTTGGCAATGTTGCTGAGAGTGCGTTGAAGCCAGAGGAGTTGCCTTGGTTATATGTACTGCGCGGGCTGCAGGCGGAGCTGGGTGGGCGAACCGATCAGGTGGCAGCTGCTTTTCAGCAAGCACGTGCAGCGGCCGTTTCAGAGGTGCAGCGAGCGTTCTTTACTGGATTGATATTGCGCGAAGAGATTTTGAGAGCGCCTGCCAATGATGCACTTGCGGCAGAGGTACGTGGGCAGTTCGAGCGTTTGAGGGGGACTGGCGCAGCTTATCCGTATGTGCGTGAGTACGCGGTGATTCTGCATAATCAGGGGCGTAATGCAGAGGCCATTGAGCTGATTGCTGAGGAGTTGGCAACTGCACGTTCTGGCTATGCTAGCCGCGAGCGTGAGCAATTGTTATTGTTGAAGGGCATACTCTATGGGGTGGATACCTTAAGTGGCCGTGATGCGTTGCGTGGCTTGCTACGTGAAGGAAAAAACCGTGAGGTCATGGCGGTCGCATTGCAGTTGTTAGCACGTGCGAGCAGCCCCTTAGAACGAGATGAACTGACTATTTTTCTGAATGTGATGGTTGCCGAGTCCGAGCCGCATCCATTGCTTGGCCAGATGTACTATATCCGCAGTCAACTGGCGTTGGCTGTGGGTGAGACGGCGTTGGCGGAGGCGGACGCACGACTCCTGCTAGAGCAGTTTCCTGGTCTGAGCGAGATTACTAATGTGTATCGATTGCTGGCATATGCGGCGCTACAGCGCGCGCCTGCGCAATATCGGGCGGCCGCGGACTTTTTGATCCAGTTGCGTGATCAGGCAGAAGAGGCGGACGTGCGCCAAGTGTTGAATCGCTTGATTGGCGACTGCTATTTCTTGAATACGGATTACCGCAATGCGGTCGATTTTTATCAAGCTGCGCGTTTTAAAGGCGTGGGGGTGGATCATGATGGAGAGTTTTTCTTGCGCTTGGTGACTGCAGAAGTGCGGGGTGGACAAATTGAAGCGGCTTTGCAGCTGATTGATGAGGCGGATTTCAGTGGCAGTATCTCGGTGTCGGATCGTTGGCGTGCCGAGTGGAATGTGGCGCAGGCTTTGCAGGCAAGCGGCGAGTTGACGCCGGCCTTGACGCGAGTGCGAGCATTGCTCGCAGAAGATGGCAACAGTTCAGTGCCAATTGCCCTAGACTTGCGTTTTCGTTGGTTGGAGGCGCGCTTGTCATTGATGGTCGAAGCTGCAGAGTCGGTTCAGGGCCGTGCTGATGCCCTGCTGACTCGAATTGAGTCACTCCCTGCTGAGATATCAGATCCGAGTCCTGCCGAAGTGCGTCTATTGCGCACAGAAGTGTTACTACTACAGGGAGATATTTTGATTGGCTTAGGCGATTCGACTGCTGGGATGGAGGTATTGAGCCGCTTGCGCACTGGTTACCCTGAGAGCTCCGCCGCAGAGCGTTCGTATCTGACTGAGGCGAATTATTATGCATCGATAGATGACTTTGCGGCGGCTCAACAGACGCTGCTAAAGTTGGCTTCGCAATATGAAGCGAGTGAGCTCGCGGCCCAGGCTTTGTTTGAGGCGGCGTTGTATTGTGAACGTAGGGGCCCACAGTATTTCGCTGAGGCAGTGCGCGTGCACCATGATCTGACCGAGCGCTACCCACAGGATACGCTGTTTTTCTCATCGCGTCTGAAGCAGGGAGACCTGCTTCGGCAAATGAATAATTTTGCCGGTGCGCAAATTATTTATGAGAATTTGATTCGTTTATTTCCGGAGCATCCACGTCGATATGTGGCGGAGTTGTCGCGGGCGGATTGTATGCTAGCATTGGCCAAGGATGATACGGAGCAGTTGCAAAATGTCGCGCAAGCGTTGGAGCGTTTAATCGACCTGCCGAACCTGCCGATCGATTTTCAGGCGGAAGTCGGCTACAAGTGGGGCTTTGCATTGATGCAGCACGAGGCCTTTGATCAAGCGCAAGTCGTGTTTACTCTGATCGCGAGCCGCTTCCTGTTGGATGGTGAAAATGCGATTCGCTTGGGAGTGACCGGCCGCTATTGGATGTCGCGGACACTCCTAGAACTGGGTGCTGGTTTAGAGGCTCAGGGGCAACTGGCGGAGGCGCGGCGTGTCTATCGCAAGATGGTCGCTTATAATTTACCGGGTCGAACACTTGCGCAATCGCGTGCGGATCGATTACCAGTTGTCGAAGAGTAGGTCGTACTCTATATTTAAGAAAAATTATTCCATGGATTACTTGCAACAGACATTCATTCTACAAGGCGGACCAGTTATGTATCCGCTGCTTTTCGTCAGCCTATTAGGCTTTGTGCTGTTTATTGAGCGCGCCTTGTTTTTGCACAAGGGCCAAATCGGCACTGAAGATTTCTTGAGCGGAATTAAGAATTTGGTAGGCAAGAAACGTCTGGTTGAGGCCTTGACCTTGTGCGAAGATACACCCGGGCCGATGGCACGTATCGTGAAGTCGGCACTGCTGCATTATGGTGAGTCGAGCGCGAGTATTCGGACCGCGATTCAGTCTGCCGCGATTATTGAGATCCCAGTGCTGGAGCGTCGCATTGGCACGATTGCGGCGTTGGCTCGAGCGGCGCCGTTGTTGGGCTTCCTTGGCACGGTCATTGCGGCGTTGCAGGCGCTGTATCAACTCGAAGCCTCCAGTGGTAATAGTGGCGAGTTTAGTCGGTTGCTGGCGGAGGCTTTGATTACTTCAGCTTCTGGCTTGGCGATTGCGGTCATGGCGACTTTGGCGCACCACTTCCTCTGTGGACGTGTGCGAGCGTTGGTGCACGATTTTGAATGGGTAGGGCACAATATTCATGAATTTCTGACGGTCGATACGGCAACAGTTACAGCGCCGATCGAGAAAGGAGAGGGTTAGCCAATGAGTATGCCTGAGCAAAAGCCCGCGGGTAATTTAACCGCACCGACTGCTGAGTTTACCGCGTCGTTTGGTTTGTTGGAGCGATTGAAGCGTCCGGAGATCAAGATCGATCCGATTCCAGTTTTGGATTTATTGGTATTGGCGCTATTGATCAGTTTACTGTTTACACGCTTTGTGATGTTGCCGGGCGTGCGGGTGAATTTACCTGAAACAGACCTGCGTCTGCAGCACGATGCTGCTGAAGTGGCGGTGTTGACGATCGGTAATGGCGGAATGTTATTTTTTGACGGCAGTGTATATGAGCATGCTTCGGTGGAGCAGGCGTTTGCTCGACATCTACAGGATCGCACCGAGCAACATGCCGTATTGTTGGTCAAGGCGGAGGCCTCAATGGAGCTACAACTTTTTTTGAATTTGTGCCGCATGGCCCAAAGTGCCGGATTTGCTGAGGTGCAGATTGCGGGGGATGAGGTGCCAGAGGAGCTCGAGCTGATTCCTGGGGATGCACTGCAATCAGGTAGTAACGCATTCTTTCCCGTATTGTGATGTCGATTGCTCCCCAGCTGTCCAAGTCCGCGACACACCGCTCACCTGAAATGATTTCGCCGTTGTTGCGTGTGAGCTTGTTGCTTGGCGTGGCGCTGCATCTTGCTGGGTTTTTGATTTTTCGAGTGGTTTCCAGTCCGTTGCCAGATCGAGCCGCCACTGGTCCTTATGTGGAGTACGTTTCGGCAGGTTCGCTCGCAAATGATCGTGAACTGGAAGAGTTGGCCGCTTTGTTTGACTCCGCGCCATTGTTTATTCCGACACGCTGGAATGCATCACAGGTGCTGCTGGTCGATTCCAAAGATAAAATGCAGGGACAGTTTCCCGAGTTTGAGCCGGAGATTCAGTTGCTCACTGAACTGCAGCCGTCGAGTTTTTTGGTGCCTCAGAATATTGCGGTGGATAAGCCGCTTGATTTATTGGCGTCGCGCTTTTGGCGCTTCTTCGCAGGCTTTGCTGAATCCCCGCGGTCGGTCGCGGAATTCCCCGATGTCACGCCGATCGCGGAAGTTTCGATTGTGGGGGAACTGGACGCGCGACGCTTGTCAATCCCAGTGGATTTGAGTTACACCACCTCGTCCTCTGTGGAGCAGCCGGTGTTGTATTTTGTGCGTGTTTCTGGCAGTGGTCTGACATCATATGCGCCGACGCTAGGTCAGTCCTCAGGTAATGCGGACTTCGATCGTGCTGCGGATGAGTGGTTGCGCCGCCCAGAGGTGCTTAGTCAGTTCCCGCAGGGCTATCTTTCGATTAAAGTATTTCCTTGGTAGCTTGCAGCGCAGGCTAACTTCACGATTGCGAACGCGAGGATCCGAGTAATATATGAACCTATTATGAGTAACGAATCTGAGTCACCGGTCGCTGCTGCACTGAGCGATACGACCATGTTGAATCAGCTCGAGAGCTTGACCGAATCGTGGGGGACGCGTCCGTCTTGGGATACCTATTTCATGGCGACGGCTCTGCTAATGGCCTCGCGCTCGAGTTGCGATCGCTTGCATGTGGGCTGTGTGATCGTCTCCGGCGGTTCACAGAAAAACCGGATCATCGCGGCGGGGTATAATGGCTTTTTGCCTGGCGCGCCACACGCTTCGCGCGTGCGTGATGGGCATGAGCAGGCGACAGTGCATGCCGAGCAAAATGCGATTTGCGATGCGGCCCGGCGCGGTGTGTCGCTCGAAGGCACAACGGTATATGTGACACATTTCCCGTGTATTAATTGTGCCAAAATCTTGGCGGCGGCAGGGATTGGTTGTATTAAATACCATCGTGATTATCGTAATGATGAGCTGGTGAAGGAAATACTGACTGAGAGTGGAGTCAGCTTAGAGCGGTTATAATTGGATTTTGCTATGCGTTTGATACCAGATCGTGGTCAGGGTGATGAAGAGTTGCATCTCGCGGGCTCTTTGTTGGTGGCGCATCCATCGCTGTTGGACTCGCAGTTTAAGCGCACAGTGGTGCTGTTGACCGCGCATTCGGCGGTCGAGGGCAGTTTGGGGGTGATTGTCAATCGGCCACTGCATCAGACGCTGGGTCAGTATGATCCGGAGTTGGTAGGCACTGAGTTTGCCGCAGTACCGCTGTACGAGGGCGGTCCAGTCGGCCGCGATCAAATGATTCTAGTGGCGTGGAAGTGGTCTAGCGCCGATGGCACCTTTAAGCTTTATTTTGGGATTGATGAGGATAAAGCCCGCCAAATTCTGCAAGATGACCCCGAATTCGAGTTGCGTGGCTTTATTGGGCATTCTGCATGGGGCGACGGGCAACTAGAGGGCGAGATCGAGGAGGATGCGTGGCTGGTATGCCCCTTAAGTCCTGATCTAGAGTTGCTTGAGGGCTTGGCTATTTGGCGCGCGATGCTTGCTCAACAGGGACCTGAGATGCAGTTGCTCGCGGAGGAACCCGACGACCTTTCAATGAACTGAAATTAGGTGGTTTATTTCGGTCTTTGCCATTGACAGAGGGGGGGCTCGACCCTTTTTTCACCAATTCTCTCTTTTCTTGTTATGAAAGTTGTATCTTCTCTTAAATCTCTCAAAAACCGTCACCCGGACTGCCAGGTAGTTCGTCGTAAGGGACGCGTTTACGTAATCTGCAAGTCTAACCCTCGCTTTAAAGCGCGTCAGGGATAGCTCGAAACCTCTGAAAGGACACTACTGTGAAAGCTGATATTCATCCAAAGCTCAACCCGATTGCCTTCGTCGATGTTTCGACTGGCACTAAATATCTGACTCGCTCCACCATGCGTGGTAGCAAGACTGAAACAATCGATGGCGTTGATTACCAAGTGGTGATTTGCGATATTACTGCTGATTCGCACCCTGCCTTCACTGGTGAGAAGCGTTTCGTCGATACCGCTGGTCGCGTCGAGAAGTTCCAAAACAAGTTCACTCGCCGTCGCTAAGACGCGGGCTGACTTCAGATCCAATTTCAACAAAGCCCGCTGCATATTGCAGTGGGCTTTTTTTTGGTTCATCGTCGACGGAGGTCTGCTGGAGATGGCGTAGCATTAGTGGAAAAGTCTCGATTGCAACGACTGTCGGTTGCATCTGAGAGGCAACGGGTCCCTGTTTTTGGGTGGCTTGTTTGAGCCATTGTCCGCGATAGGAGTGTGGGCGACTCGCCCACATTCATCCTGTGTGGCTGCAAAGGAGGGCGACTCGCCCACATTCATCCTGT
>JAFMHF010000098.1 GCA_017854655.1 Puniceicoccaceae bacterium
AGGCTTTTTCTTTTTGTACTTTATCAATCTGTTTGCCAGAACTATTAGTTAATCCAGGAGCGCACAAACTGAGCGATTCTTCCCCTATTTACGAATATGAAAAAAGTCATCGTCATCGAAGACCAAACCATCCTACGAGATCTTATCTGCCAATTGGTAGAGAGCTACACGGCGATGGAAGTGATTGCTCAGTCGGGCGACGGCGCTGAAGGTTACGAGCTATGCCTCGAACACAAGCCTGACTTAGTCATCCTCGATATCATGCTGCCGAATCTATCTGGCAGCGAAGTGCTTCGCCGCCTAAAAGCGAAGAACCCAAAGATCAACATCCTGATCTTTTCGGCGGCAGCCTCTAATAGTATTGTCAATCGACTCCTCAAAGCAGGTGTCACTGGTTACATCGAAAAAGATGCTGGGCTGATCGAACTCGAAAAAGCAATTGCCCTCGTCTCCGAAGGGCGCTCCTACTTCAGCCCTCGCATCGTCGATATCATGCGCGCGCTCATGGTCAGTGGTGGCCAAGACGACTCACTCGATTCTCTCACTTCCAGAGAGCGAGAGATCGTGCAACTCATTGCAGAGAGTTACAGTAACAAAGAAATTGCAGCTAAACTCGGAATGAGTGTTCGTACCGCCGACACCCATCGCACCAATATTATGAAGAAGCTCGATTTACACGACGTCGCCGCCCTGACCCGCTGGGCAATCGCCAATAAGCTGGTCGATCCAATTGGAGGCGATATGAGCACAGTCGAGGTCTAGACGCTAGCCATTTAACTGAAACACCCGCCCCATCGAGCCTAACTCGATGGGTTTTCTATCTGTTCATCGCCGAGTCCAATTGCTTACCTAGCTGACTTTTATTCAATCACATATTTAAACCACTAGTGGGAGAAGAACAAACACAACTTAGACCGCGCGACCGATTACTGCGCGACACATTTACCCCAGCCGAAGGGCTGCTCTTCTGGACCATTCTCATCTCCGCAGTGGCCGCCACTTGGTTTGCTGATCCTCGCTCGTTTTGGGTGCTAGGGTTCTTCCTAATTGTCGGCTGCGGCGGCCCAGGCATCCTTAAGATGCACCAGCTCACGCACCCGTTTTTCATCGACGCTCTATGGACTCGATTCTGGCTATTTTCGGCACCAGCTTGGCTCATTGCACTACAGTTTACTGCAGGTGCCCTGCAAGATCCGTTAAGCCAATTTGAAATCGAGAACCAACCATATTTAACCATCTCAGCAGTGAATCACTGGCTCCCAGTTTCAGTGACCACTAGCACGACATGGATTTTAGTGCTCGGCATCGGCGCGATCTATACCGTGTCGATGAACCTGTTCATCGTTCCCAAGTCGCGTTCATTTTTTGAGCGCATCCTGCCTTGGCTCTGCCTCAACGCGGTGCTGGCTGCCATCCTAGGATACTTGCAGAAAACACTCGGCCTCAAAAGTCCGCTGTTTACTGCAGGCACTGGCCAGTCCGATTTCTTCGCCTTTTTTCCATATGATGGGCACTGGGCAGCCTTTGCACTTCTCTGGAGTTCGACTTGTATCGCGATGGCACTCCTCAGCACTCGCTACGAAGGTAGTGCCGACTTCGTCAACTCCGTCGGATCGTGGTATCTCGCAGGCGCTACCCTGCTGGGAGCGACTGGATTTCTGGTGCAAGCTCGCTGGCCGGCAGCTATCTTACTGATCACCTTCTCAAGCATGCTACTCATGCTCTCCATCCACTTTCTGGCAGACTCAAGAGATCCAAACCGCAAAAGCATCGCACTATGTAGCGCGCTCGTCAGTATCATCGCCTTCGCAGGCGGAATTTTCCGCGCTTTTCAAATCGACGACTACGCACAGTCAGCCAGCTCACTACGCCGCGCCGCAATCGAGATGTTTCGCGACAGCCCGCTGTTCGGCTGGGGTATCGATAGCTTCACGCAACTTCTTCCATTTTACGCAGACGACACCTTGTTGGGCAGTCGGCATGACAGAGCCACATCAGACATACTTCAGACCTTAGCCGAAGTCGGCATTCTCGGATGCCTCCCTATTTGTATCCTAATAGCCTATCTAACTATTCGCTATTTTAGAGGCCAGCACGATATCCACTTGACGAACCATATGCTGTTCGGGTGCGTGGGATGCATCATCTGCGCCTGCTTCGATGCGCCTTTTATGTCACCTGCGGTATTCTTGAGTTTTTTCATCATCTTTTTTAGTGCGCTGCGCTGGGCCGATCTCAGTCGCAATCGAGTCGATGAGGTTGACACCAAGCCAGAGCTAATCGTACACGAAGATCTTCGTTCTGTGCCATTTCACACCAAGGAATATGAAGAGGAGTTTAAGTAAGCCATTCTTCCATATGAAAATACAACATTTTGACTACATTGTAATCGGCGGCGGCAGCGGCGGCTATGCCGCAGCCCGCACCGCCCGCGAAACGCTCAAGCGAGTCGCTATCGTCGACAATGCCGACCAACTCGGCGGCCTCTGCATACTGCGTGGCTGTATGCCCTCGAAGACACTCATTTACTCAGCGGAAGTGCTACACCTCGCGCAACAGGATAAGGCCTTCGGCCTAAATATCCCACAAGCCACCGTCGATATGGCCGCGCTGCACCAGCGCAAGTTAAACATCATTAAAGAGTTTTCTGATTATCGGCAGGAGCAGCTTCAAGGCGACCGCTTCACCCTCTTTCGCAACCGCGCACGTTTTATCAACTCCCGCACCATCCAACTGGATGACGGTACGCGCCTCAGCGCCGATCACTTTATGGTCGCTACTGGTTCTGTCGTGTCCGTACCGCCGATACCGGGTCTCGACAATGCTCCTTGCTGGACAAGTGACGACGTGCTCGATCTAGATTTTAAACCCGAAAAAGTCATTGTCCTCGGCGGCGGGATTGTCGCCTGCGAGCTTGCGCAGTTCTTGCGCCGCATCGGCAGCGAAGTGATCCAAATTCAGCGTAGCCCGCACATACTAAAAGAAGTTTCGCCGTCAGCCGCCACGGTGATCGAGCAGAAATTCCGCGATGAAGGCATCCAGCTCTACACCGAGACGAAGCTCAAATCCGTGCAATACCGCGATGGCACCTTCAGCGTAAGCTTTGAGCACGAAGGCACTCTGGTCACCGTCAACGCAGCGCATCTGCTGAATGCCCTCGGTCGCCGTCCAGCAACCGACGGCCTCGGACTGACCGCTGCTGGCATCAGTACACTCCCCAGTGGCCACATCAACTGCAACGCCATGCAGCAGACTAGCAATCCCCGCGTCTATGCCAGTGGCGATGTTGCTGGTCCGCACGAGATCGTACATGTCGCGATTATGCAGGGTGAAACCGCCGCGAAACACGCTACTGGCCGTGCCGCGGAACGAGTCGATTACGACAGCCTTTGCGGCGTCGTCTTTACCGATCCACAAATTGGCGCGGTAGGACTTAGTGAGAGTCAACTCAAGCAACGAGGCATCGATTATTTGGTCGCCGACTACCCCTTCGACGACCACGGCAAGTCTATCCTCATGCAAGCTAAATACGGCTACGTCAAAGTCTTCGCCGATCGCAGCGGCGTAGTGCTCGGTGCAGAATGCGTCGGCAAAGATGCTGGCGAGCTAATCCATGCCATGGCAGTCGCCGTCACACTCAAAGCCAACGTGCGCGATCTATTGAAAGTACACTGGTATCACCCGACTCTCTCCGAAATCTGGAGCTACCCACTCGAAGATATCTTTGACGAGCTCGTATAGCAGGTTGTCGATTTAATCATTTTCAAAACGCGCAAACATCGACACGTTCAGCTCTCAGCTCTCAGCCCTCAGCCCTCAGCCCTCAGCCCTCTTCTCACAGCTCACTACACATGCAACTCAGTCAAGCATTACCCGAAGCACTCCGCGACAGTCGCGCCGTAGAGGTGCTGGAGCGTTCCCTCGCGCAGAACCGCCTCGGCCATGGTATCTTGCTGCATGGAGAGAGTTCGGACTACTTGGAGGAGATCGTGCGCGCCATCGCCGCCACCCTGCTAGAAACTGAGCGCGATCCGTTCGAGCATCCCGACTGCTTTATCCTTCGCCCTCAAGGCAAGGCACGGATGATCAAGATCGGCTCCGAAAGCGACCGCTCCGGCGGAGAATGGCCGAAGAACTCGATGCGTAGACTGGTGATCGACATCCAAAAGACCGCCAACCAAGGCGGACGTAAAGTCGGCATCGTGTTTGAAGCCGACCGCATGAATGTACAATCGGCCAACGCTTTCCTCAAAACTCTCGAGGAGCCACCCGCTGGCACCACCCTCTTTCTGCTGACCAGTCGTCCCTACGATCTACTTGATACGATCCGTAGTCGCTGCCTCAACTTTCGCATCCCCGCAGGGATCGAAACGATCGCCCACCCCGACTGGCCAACGTGGACCAAAGATTATCATGCATGGCTTAGTAGTCTCCTGACCGGTGCGAATAAGCAAACGATCCCACATATCATGCTCGGCAGCTACGGTCTAAATGTGCGCTTTCAAGCAATCCTCGCCGAAATGACCAACGTCGCCTGGAAAACGCAAAAAGCAGATCTCCCCGACCACGTCACCGCCGAGGAAAAAGACGCGATGGAAGCAGGCATGAGCCGCGGCTATCGTAAACAACTGTTTGGTGAGATCGAGAAAGCCACCGCCAGCTTTGCACGCGAGATCGAGACTAACCACCCCGGACAACTCCCCGTCGCCGCGCTCAACCGCGCCACAGAAACCCTCGAACACAGTGCCGGGCTTCTCGAAGTGAACTTCAATCAAAGCGCCGCCCTCGAAATGTTCTTTCTAAAATCGATGCGCATCTGGGCCAGCAGCGCTTCGCGCTGAGTGAGGCAGCGCTTCGCGCTGAGTGAAACGCCTTCGGCGAGTGAGAGTAGTGGTAGTGGTAGTGAAACCAGAACCGTATTAAATTATGAAACTCGAAGACTTCGGAGCACTGATCAAAGCCAACGCACTCTTCGACCATGTCGCCAACGACATGCAAAAACTACAGACACACATGGGTTGTAAACGCTTGATCGATCAACAAATCGCTTCAGCAGATTCCATTGCAGCCAATATAGAAGAAGGCTTTGGCCGAAGTAGCAGTAAAGAATTCGCTCAGTTTCTAGTCTACTCGCGAGGCTCCGCTCAAGAAACCCGAGGCCGCTACGGTCGAATGAAACACTGGCTTCCCGAGAAAGATATTCTCGCAAGGCAGCAACTCTGCGACGAGATTATCAGGATTCTAAGTGCCACCATCAAAACACTCAGAGCAAAGTAACCACTTCCCGTCACTCTCACTCTCTCACTCCGCGCAAAGCGCGTCACTTTCACAATCACTCCATGCGCAGCATGGTTCACTCAGCGCAAAGCGCGTCACTATAATGTGCGGCCGATTCTCACTCCATACTAATAAAAAGAAACTCGCAGAGGCAATTGCCCAAGCGATCCCTGAGCAGTTCGAGCCAAGCTACAACATCGGCCCGGGCAGTGACATACTCGCGATTGCCAAAGGGGCGGAGCAACCGGCAACTGCTGGCATGATGCACTGGGGCCTGCGTACACCGCAGAACTTCCATATTAACGCACGCCTAGAGACTGTCGACACTACGCCACGCTTTCGCGACAGTTGGGCCGAGCAACGCTGCCTAATTCCCGCCAACGGATTCTACGAATGGTATGAAGACGGCATCAGCAAACAACCCTACTACATTTACCCGCTCAGCAACGAGCTACTCTACTTCGCAGGCCTCTGGTTTCCGTCTGCTGCTCCCAACGAACCCGCGCATTGCGTGCTACTCACGACTGAGGCGCACAGCTCGATCCATAGTGTCCACCAACGTATGCCCGTCACACTCCCGAAAAGTGTGCATGCCGACTGGTTGACTAACCAACTGCCGAAAGACGAAGTGCTCGCATTCTCCCAGAAGATACGCTTCGAAAAACACATGGTTTCCAGCCGAGTCAACAACGTGCAAAATAAAGACAGCCGTCTCATCGTCGTCACCACCCCACAAAACGACGATCAGATGCAGCTTTTTTAGAAGTAGGAAAGTGCAAAAGTTACAAGGCGGGGAAGTTTCAAAACCAAGCACTTTTCGCCCCCTCACTTTCACTTCGTGCGCAGCACGGCTCAAAGTCTGTCCAACGGACTAATTATTCCGAACGGCTTCTTCATCACATGTGTTGTCATGGGAGTATTCTTTGAATTATATTTTCGCATGCGGTCCTATTTCTAGAAATTCAAAAAAACCGAACAAGTCAATGCATCCGACCGATAACCATCCACGACTTCTCAACTGTTAAGAGCAAATAACCATTTCAGATTTTTCGACTGTTGCCTCGGCTTCGGTTGATCTCGACGTCAGCTGTTTTAGTCGATTTTTGAACTATGAATAAAAAATTCAATTTTTCCGTCTGGTGTTTTTCGAGCTGTGTGGCGGGTCTTTTATTTGCTGGAGGTATAGGGCTAGCGGAAGGATCGAATATTTGGCCATTAGGCGCTATCTGGGGTGGCCTTTTAGGTCTCATTATTGGCGCAATTTTTGGTGTTATATTAAAACTGATTAAAGTGCCAATGAAGTACGCATGGTGTTTTTTGGGGGTTCTCGTTTTTTTAGCATTTTTTATGC